>JAQWSV010000076.1 GCA_029243005.1 Woeseiaceae bacterium | reverse complement strand
CATAAAAATCTCCCGCCCGGCCCTCAGAGCGTTCCACCCATAAAGTCGTCGCGAATCCAGAATGCCCGCAGGCCATTACGCCGGCCACGCCACTCCCCGGTACCGCCGCCATGGGTGTCGCCCTGCTGCTGATCACCGCCGTAGGTATAGATCGGCCGGTCCCGGTACGCCCAGACACTGACGGCATCCGTCTGTTCAGGCGCGGCCTTGTGACCGGTTTTCGGATCGATGCTGATCACGCGCCACGTGCGACTGTCGCCCATCTCCTCGTCACCCGCCTCGACGTACGGCCAGTGCTCGCGGCATTTGTCGGGGTCGCCACCACCGCACATGGCGAGCCGGTAGACCTGCGTGTCGTCGGGATGATCGCAGGACAACTGGTCCTGGGAATCGTCACCACAAAAATAGCGATAGATGGTCATGCCGCGCGAATCGGCCAGTACGTCGCCCGAGATCGTGGGCACAACCGTGAACGAAGAAGGAAAGTCCGGTGCCCGCTGCGTAAAGACGTTGCTCCAGCCAGCTTTGTCGCTACCCTGCTGGCTCCAGGAATGCTGATCGAGCGGGTGGGTATAAAGCGGCTTGCCACGGTAAACCCACTGCCTGACGCCAGGCGATCGCTCGAGCAGGCTCCACTCGCCCTGCGGCCGCGCCAGCTCCGGTGCGATCACTGGTTTCCACGTCAACAGGCAGTCACCGCTGCATTGCGTCGATGCGGCGGTATCGCCGTCGAAAGCGTAGATGGAATCGTTCCTCTCCGTCGTCAGCAGCCGGCCGGTAGAGATCGAACGGACTGCAAACCCCGGCGGCACTTTGCTGGGTGGGCCAACCGGCACGCGATTTGCGGGCGAGCTTGACCCGAACTGTCGTCTGTCGCCACCCAGCACATCGCCCGGCAATTCATCGAGCACAGAGGTGTATAGGGGCTGGTCGTCATAGGCCCACTGCTGTGTGCCGTCTTTGCGCCCCACGACCGTCCACTTGCCGACCGGCCTCGCATCATCGTCGGCATAGACCGGTGGCCAGAGGTCCGTGCAGCTCGGGCGCGTATCGAGGTCCGGCAGCTCGATACCGGGAGGATAAGGACTCATCAGGCCGGCTGTCACGGTCAGGACTTCGTCGTAACACGCGGGCGTGCTCGGGGCCTCCCCACTGTAACCGTTACGCTGCTTTTGCTGTGGCCAGGAATAGATCGTACGGCCGTCGGGCGTTGCGAAAACCGACCCTTCGAGTTCAGTTGATTCCACCCGGAAGCCGGGTGGAATCGGCACGTCGACCCACGCCTCGGTCGCGCCGTCCCCCGCCGAAACAGGAATCGCAATCAGTAATGAAACAGCAACACAAACTCTGCGCATACGCTCAGACCAGGATCTCGCTTATCTCGTCGGAGGTAGTGTTGCTTTGGTCGCCCCAAGAAGGGATATCGAGGCCCATGAGCCGCTGCGCGGTGTAGCCGAGCCGGCAACCCGGGCTGCCACCACCATCGATGTGCAGGCCGGTTTTGACACGTCCGCCGGCCGTACCGGCACAGAACATTGGAATACCTTCGATCCCGTGAATCTTCGCGAACGACTGATCGGTCGTGGCATAGATAAAGGCATTGTCGAGCAAGTTGCCATCGCCTTCGCGGAAGTCGGCCAGTGCGTCGACATAGTAAGCCCATTCCTCCATAGCGCGCCGCGTATACCAGGAGACATTTGGCTGGCACTGCAATTCAGGGTCGACCGCTTCTTCGTGGGTGGCCGTGTGATGCGGCTTGTCGTAACCCGGCTTGGTCGTTGCCGAAAACGCAGAGGCATAAAACATATTAAAGACGCGTGTCTGGTCGCAGGCGACTGCCATCAGCATCAGGTCGGTCATCATGCGATGTCGTTTAGAAACTAGGTAGGCGTCGACTCCCCTCGGCATGTCTTCGGGCTTGTCCGTCACGATGCAGGCTTCTCTCGGATACGGCTTCTGCAAGTTCAGATCGAAGCGTCGCTCCAGGTCCCGGACACCCGTGAAATACTGATCCAATCGTGCACGATCCTCGACACCGAGCTCCTTGTTGAGTTTCTTGGCATCGTCCAGCACAACCGAGAGTGAACTCTTGCGAATCATCGTCCGAGGATCCGGCGTGAACTCCTCGGCATTCGGGTCCTGAAAATCTGTACCGAACAAGCGCTGGTAGAACCGCAGTGGCGACCACTCGGGTGCGTTTACCGAGTTGCCGTTTTCGTAGCTGAAGCTGTCACGAATGTCACCAGTTGCGGTGGCACTGAGCGACCGGAAACGCGTGGTATTACCGATCTTGCGCGCAACTGTAACGTCGATGGTTTCACCAGGTTTGTTTTCCGAGGTCATCGGCGCAATGCCGGAGCGCAGGAGCACCCAACCGGAATGGTGGCACAGGTTCGGTGCGGCATCTTTGAAGACGTGAAAGTTGGTAAACAGGTTGATGTGCTGCTGAACCGGCTCCAAAGAGGCAATTTCCGGCGGCAGATCGAAATTCGGTCCAGTTTTCTTTGGCACGAAGACGGCTTCATTCATACCGAGACCCCAGGACCAAGTTCCAAAGCGCATCGGAATCGGCGCGCCGTTGGCCAGCGCGGTGCCATTCTCATTAAGGAAGCAATTCAGGAACGGCAAGGCCACCGTAACGGCGCTGCCGTTCAGGGTACCTTTCAGGAATCTGCGCCTGCTCAGTTTGCCCATGTCACTGTCTCCTCGGTCGGCCTGACGCTGGTAAAAGCCCGGCTCATCGCCAGGTCGCGCAGCAGGTCCGGTAGGCGGTGATTATAACCGGCAAATCGGTCGGTGAAGTAGTCGATGGTCGCCCGGTCATGGCGCAGGGAAACGGGGCCGCCAGTCCCGTATGCATACAACCGTTTGACCAGGCAATACGGGAGCTTCGGGTGGTTGCGCATTGCGACTGTTAACCCCGCGATATCGTCATAGAATACGCCATCCAGCTCCCCCCTTATGTCCAGTGCTGCGCCGTTTTCGGTCTCGCGATAACGACCCGCGCCGTCAAAGTTCTCCAGCGACAGGCCCATCGGATCGGTGATCAGGTGACAGCCGGCGCAGGAGGGGTTGGTGTTGTGCACCTGCAGCCGTTCCCGCGCTGTCGGAACGTCACCCGCGTCCTCGAGTGACGAAAAGTCCACGTTCGGCGGCGGTGGCGGCACTTTCTGACAGAGGAACAGCTCGCGCAGGGCTTGGCCCCTGAGCGTGGGCGAACTTCGCACGGCATGAGAGTGCGCTGCCAGGAAGCTGACCTGTGTCAAGAGGCCCTGGCGATGATCATCGTCGGAGAACGTAAAGGGGACCCATCCAGCCGATGTCGGGGTCCCGTAGACGGCGCCCAGACTCTTCGACATAAATGTATCGCGTGTTGTGAACAGGTCACGGTAATCCGCTTCCTTGTTCAGCAAATGATCGATAATCGTGCGGAGTGTCTGCTCGCGTGCATCCGCCAGCGTTGCGCCTGTGACCATCGGGTACTCTATTGGGTCTTTGGCGAGGCTGTTGAATTCATCAAAGGCCATCATGTCATCGAAAAAGGCACGCATGCCCTGTTCGAGACGCGAACTGTCGAGCATACGTTCCACAGCTCGTCGCAGTCCTGCCTCGGTATGCAGTTTCCCAGTTGCTGCCGCAAGTAACAGTGTGCTGTCGGGCGGCGAATTCCACAGGAAGAAACTCAGACGGGCAGCAAGAGACCAGGCATCCAGCCGCATTTCGCCGGGATTATCAGGATCGAGTTCCGCTGTGTCGACGATGAAAAGCACACTCGGGCTGACGAGGATGGTCTCGAGTGCGATGGCTAGGCCATCGTAAAAATCACTGGTGGTATCAGCTGCCTCATTGGCCACGTCGACCAAGGCAGACACTTGATTTTCATCGAGCGGCTGGCGATACAGCAAGCGGCCGGTCGCCTTGAGGAATTGCGTCGCGCAGTCGGGATCTGCTGTATCGAGGGACACCGGCGCGCAGGGAATGAGGAATCCCCGATGTTCTTCATCGACCACTTTGGCCGCAATAAAACTGGCCATCTGCTGAATCTG
>JAQWSV010000071.1 GCA_029243005.1 Woeseiaceae bacterium | reverse complement strand
TAACCGCACTTGATATTCTCGGCGTAGATGCTCTCGGCTTTCTTTTTAACCTGGTCGGCGCTAACCTGCGCCATTCGCATATCTGGTTGAGTTTCGGTCGTGTTGAGAAGTTTCTAATCAGCCCGGCCCAACACCAGATTCATCATTCGAGCGACGAACTCCATCGAGATACCAATTTCGGCACCTGCCTTTCTATATGGGATCGTTCGATAGGTAGCTGGCGCTCGGCAGGCCCCAAAAAACAACGGCTCTCCTTCGGACTGCCGGCAACGCACAGTACGCGTAACAGCGAATTTGAAAATTCACTCATTTCACCGGTTTCAATTCCCAAGGGAGTCAGTTAAGTGAAATCAATCAAGAGAATAGCCCCCATAGTCCTTTTGACGTTTTCTAGTTTTGCGCTGGCGCAAGTTGGTAATAATGAAGTCCTATTAGACCCAAACCTGATCGATGCGGACGACCTGATGTCGCTGCCAAACATGACAGATGAACTCGCCGAGGCCGTAATCAACGGTCGGCCTTACCTTACCGCCGGCCAATTCGACGATGTACTGGCATCCGGAATGGACGAAAGTGAGCGCGAAACAGTCTACGGCCAACTATTTCGCCAAGTAAACCTTAATACAGCATCAGAAGCTGACATCATGCTGATTCCTAGCATGAACGGTCGCATGACGCACGAGTTTGAGGAGTATCGACCCTACACATCGCTCAACCAGTTTCGGCGTGAAATCGGAAAGTATGTTGACGACGCCGAAGTCGCGCGTCTTGAACAGTATGTGTTCGTCCCGATGAATTTAAATACGGCGTCTGAAGAGGCATTTGAGACCATTCCTGGCATGACGCCAAAGATGGTGCACGAGTTTGAGGAATATCGTCCTTATTCGAGCATGGAACAATTCCGTCGCGAAATTGGTAAGTATGTGGATGACGACGAGGTTGCGCGCCTCGAAAGCTATGTAACGCTGGATTAAAAGGAACCGACGCACTCCCATGAATTGACACGCCGGATTCCCGCGTGTCGCAGTGTCATTGACAGTGCACGGTGTGCTGCTTTGGCGATCACATCACTACCAGTCCGGCGTCATTTTCTAAGGCGAGTATATTCACTGGACCGGACTGCAGACGGCGCACTTACTGCTCGCCGTGTTGCCGATAACACCACTGCGGCGGCGGAAATAGCAGTTATTGCCAGAATATTTTCTGGAGTCCGCTGCTAAATCGAAGTCATACCCAAATGCTTCAATGTCCTACGCAGCCTTGTTGATAATCTTGATTGAGGTGTACGCGGCCAAGCCCTCTTCGGCAAACTCTACGCCGAGGCCGGAGCATTTGATGCCGCCGAACGGTACATGCGGCGCGATTTCGGCGTGCTTATTGATATAGACCGTACCCGCTTCCAGCTGGGCAGCAACGCGTGCGCATTCGTCGACATCGTTGCCCCACACAGAGGCGTCGAGGCCAAAGTCCGTTCCATTGGCCCGGGCGATTGCGTCGTCAACGTCCGTATAGGTGATAATCGGCAATACTGGTCCGAACTGCTCTTCGTCTACGAGTCGCGTGCCATCAGAGATGCCGGTAACGAAAGTGACCGGGTAGAAGTAGTTCGGCCCACCCATCGGCTCACCACCTGTGACACAGGTTCCCCCATTAGCTTTGGCGTCTTCGACAAGCTCGACCACACGCTTAAACTGACGTTCATTCTGCAACGGCCCAAGAATGCTGCCTTCATCCATACCGTCACCCATCGGGATGTTCGCAGCCATACCGGACAACACTTCCACAGTGGCGTCGAGGTCTTCTTCATGGACATACAGACGCTTGAGCGCACCGCAAGTCTGGCCAGAATTGATCATTGATCCGAAGAACAGGCCTTCTACGAACGGGGCAGGGTCAGTGCCAGGCAGCATAATGCCAGGATCGTTTCCACCCAGCTCGAGCGTCACTGGCGTGATACCCGCTGCCGCGCTCGCCATGACTTTCCTGCCTGTGGCGATCGATCCCGTAAACACGAGTTTGTCGATACCCGGATGATTGGTCAGCTCAGCACCGAGTTCATCGCCACCGGAAACGGCATTGACTACACCGGCCGGCAACGCCTCATTGATCAGCTCGACAAGTCGTAGAGTGCTAAGCGGCGTGAACGGAGAAGGTTTTATAACCACCGTGTTACCGGTCCGAACACCCGGCACGATGTGCCAGATGGCGATCATCACCGGCCAGTTCCATGGCGTGATCGATCCGACCACGCCGAGCGGAACCCGTTGCTGGACGACGTGGCGTTCGTCACTGTCCTCGATCGTCTTCTCCGGCAGGCTTAATGTCGCGGTATGTCCTGCCCAGGCGGCGGATCCACCCATCTCGAATTGCGAGCCCATGCCACCCAGCGGCTTGCCCTGTTCCCTGGTCAAAAGGGCAGCTAGCTCCTCCGCGTTATCAGCACAGACCTTTGTAATGGCGTTACAAGCATCGATACGATCCTGGTCACTCGAATTCTTCCAGGACTGAAACGCGGTGCTAGCCGCATCGACGGCTTGGCTCAGATGAGCGGCCGTCCCGACCGGGGCCTGGCCAACCACTTCTTCTGTGTTGGCGGGATTTCGAATCTCGGAATAGTCGTCCGCAGCTAACGTCTGCCCACCAATTGTCATTTCGTATTTATTGCTCATTGTTTGAGTCCTCTCACTAGCTTGATAGGTAATCTTCGGACAGACCACACATCAACTCAACAATAAACGGCGTCATTGCCCTCGCCGTTTCTATTTCGGAGCGCGTGTGAACCCAGCCGACGTAAGTTGTGCTGCGAACCAGGAAAAAAACGGCAGCAATCCTAAATCCTTTTCGAACAGGTGCCGGCCGAAACCGGCGTCGTCGAAGCCGATCAGACGCACGCCGGCGTCATAAACCATGATATTTTCGGCCGAGAAATCCGCGTCAATCATACTGTACTCGATTAGGAACCCTTTAATCCATGCCCTCCAATCAAGCATAGAAATACGCTTAACTAACTAATATTGCAAGGCTTTTTGGATACAGGGAGATTCTTGGAGGGAGTACATTTTCTGAGTTTTTACCCGAATGGACCACATGAGACAAAATATTGGCTCCCCGGGCAGGATTCGAATCTGCGACCAATAGGTTAGCAATCTGTCCGGTCGGTTCGTCGACTTCTCGAGAGGCTGGTACGCCCGTTGTCGTATCGGTAGGTGTAGATGATCTCACCTTTCCGATAAAGGCAATGCACTTTGACCTCATTGCGCTTCGGGTGCTTCTGTCCAAATAGTTCTAATTGGTCACCAACGCTGACGGATTCCTCGGAAAAACCGAAGCGGCGATTCCTGGCCGGCGGCGCGAGCAACAGGTTCCATTCATTCCTATCGGCATCCATAACGATGAGGCGATCATGAGGATTGCGCAGTGCGAGCTCTGTCACAGTGACGGTCAATCTGAGCGGTTGCTTGTAGCCGCCCCAGCCGTGATGGGCTGCGGCAAGCGACGTCATGGCCAGAAGCGCCAGCGCACTTACAGCGGTGATCCGGAAATTGGTCATCTTCTATCTACGTTGATGGTTACCGTTGCCGGCCCGTCATCCTGCAAACCGTAATACTCCAGCCGAAACTGGTTGCTCGTGTACATCGGCCCCCTCGGATTTCCCTCCTGAAGAGGGCGAAGGATGCCGATGTTACCCAATGAGAGTACCTGGCCGGGCACAAGTTCTTTGCCGGACTGCCTTATTTGATCGCGAATCCACCGAACGACCGTCACTGGCTCGTACCAGCCATTCATTTGCCCAGCCTGTATGATCGTGTCGTTTTCGTCTAGTACCGCGAACTCGAAGTTATTGATGCGCTCCAGCCATTCCGCGGTGGCCTCGATCAACAAAGGTTCACCGGTGATTGAGAAGCGGGAACCCATGTTGGACACGATAGTCCCATTCACAGAACGTGTGTCCGGCACATAATAGGGGTCCGGCACCTCGGCGAAGGGAATAATCGCATCCAGTCCGGCGAGGATTTCCAGGTCCGTTTCGGCGGTATTGATTGAGGCATCCCCTACCCGGAACGCAAAATCAGCTTCGAGGAATCCCACGTTGGTTTCGTCAGGGCGAATGGTGAATCCGTCCTCACGCATGAACCCGGCCAGCAAGTAAGCCCGAATGCCATCCAGGGGAAAAGTCGGAAACGTCGGCCCGGCATTGTGACCGCCGGTCTTGTAGCCAACGACTTCGCCGAAGTCGGGCGCCATGATTTCGACCATTTCGTCCTGCCAGCGATACGCCTCGTCCAGATCCATTTCGTAATCAAAGCCCTCCATAATCTGCAGGTTGGCGAAGTCATCGGCCATCTGTTCGAGTGCACGGCGAATATTCTCGACGCGAATCGTCACCGACTCTGCATCCGGCGTAAACACGCGACCGTCTTCGAACTCGATCTGTCGGAGATACATTGTTTTAGCACGACGTCCCTTCAAACCAGACGCCGTGACCTTCGACCCAATCGCAAGCACGTCGAGCGTAATTCCCTTGCGCTCGAGTGTCGTTCTTGCGGCTGTCTCGACAAGCCAGTAGACGTCTTTGCCCGAGCCGTCGGTATGGCGAATCAGCACAGATGCATGGGGGTTCTGATAACGGACCTGTTCAATGACGCCGTCAACGCTGATAACTTCACGCGTGAAGTTGGTAACGGTCGAATGGTGTGCCCCGGCAATCGGAGCAACGAGCAGGAGATAAACTCCGTATAAAAGGTTTCTCACCGTTCCTCCCTAACAGCAGGTGCATTGAGTTTTTCAAACCAATCGTAGTCCGCGTCGGTACATTCGTACAGGGGCAGCTCCGTTTCGTTGATGCGCCTGAACGCGTAATCGACCACAAACGCTTTAACGAATAACGTTTCGTCAAAATAGGTTTGTTGCAGGCGAAGCTCATCTCCCTGTCGCCACAGAATCTCGGTCGATGTCGTATTTACCGACTGCGGAATACCGCGCGACGTACGAATGTACCCAGGCGCATGATTTCGGGTTTCAATGATCAGACGATCGCCATCGAAACGACCGAACGATGACCCCATCTTGTCGAATGGCGTGCCATCGACGTTTACTGTACTCGGTGCATCCAATATAACGCTCTCGTCACCCAGTGGGACCGTGCGCCGAAGGTCATAGAATTCATAGCTGATCCGCAGCTCGGCATCAGCCCGGTCGAAGGCAATGCGCACGTTCGGGTTCGCCCAAACCCTGGCAATGCTGGCCGGCTCACAATAAAGGCTGGGATCGTCAACCAGCAAATCGTAGTCCGCCTGCAGCGCAAGCGCCTTATCCGTCATCACGAGCTCACCTTCTTTTGCGAAACTCGACAGCATCCAGATACCTGACAGATCCGGTTCAGCGACAACCGTCCGACTGACGAGGAAAATGGCACAAAACGCGAAACACTTTATTGATTTCATAGTCCCGCATTATAAAGGTCGTCAAACGGAAGGAAACAATGATCGACTAAGCGGTCGTTGCCAATCCTGATTTCGCAGAATAATTGCTTTACTCTCCGTCTATCTTGAGTCGCGTGGATACCGCGGATGTGGCAAATCTGGATTGATCGTGGCGGCACGTTTACCGATGTTGTCGCTCGCCGTCCCGACGGGACGCTCGTCTGTGACAAGCTGCTGTCAGAAAATCCTGAGCAGTATCGTGATGCAGCGGTCCAGGGCGTCAGAAACCTGCTGAATCTCGAGACGGACACACCCATCCCTCACAATATGCTCGATCACGTCAAAATGGGCACGACCGTTGCGACCAATGCTCTCCTCGAACGTGCCGGTGACCGAACGCTCTTTGTAACGACGCGCGGATTTGGTGACGCTCTCCGTATCGGCTATCAAAGCCGACCGCGATTGTTTGATCTCGACATCAAGCTGCCGTCAATGCTTTACGAAAAAATGATCGAAATTAATGAGCGCATTGATGTCGACGGTAATGTCATTATCGAACTCGACGATGCCAAAGCCCGCGAGCATCTCGAATCAGCTTTTGCTACCGGAATTCGCGCGGTTGCCATCGCGTTGATGCATGGTTACCGACATACAGAGCACGAAGAAAAGCTGGGTACTATCTGCAGGGACATTGGTTTTACGCAGGTGTCGCTGAGCCACGAAGCGAGCCCGTTGATCAAACTGGTCGCACGTGCAGATACCACTGTCGTCGATGCGTACCTCTCGCCGATTCTGCGACGCTACGTCGACCAGGTTGCCGGCGAACTGGGCAGCGACGATGACGACGGTCCGCAATTGATGTTCATGCAATCAAATGGTGGCCTGACCAACGCCCGCCTTTTCCAAGGCAAGGACGCCATTCTTTCCGGCCCCGCGGGTGGTGTGGTTGGAATGGCACGAACCGCGGCGGCCACCGGTATTAAAAAACTGATCGGTTTCGATATGGGCGGCACGTCAACCGACGT
>JAQWSV010000065.1 GCA_029243005.1 Woeseiaceae bacterium | reverse complement strand
GATCATCCGGCCAGCGCTTGTGCATGGTCGCCATGTAATCAGAATACGCGTAGTCACGGGCTAGTTTGTCGCCTGGTAAATAGTAGAGTATCTCCATCGCGGCGAGGAAAGCCTTTTCCTTCTCGGAGCCAGCGCGGGCCTGCCGCCCTTCCGCTGTCGGCGAAATCATGTTCAACACTAGCGTCGCTGCTTCGATAGACTGCTGTGCCCATAGCGGGTGATTTTCGCTCATGGCCTCCCCCCAGTACGCCATGACGAAGTCCGAGTCGATCTTCTGCGCTTCCTGGAATGCGATGCGCGCGTCATCAAACTGAAAACTATGAAGGCCCTTCACGCCAGTCAAAAATGCCTCCTGCGCGGCCTCTGAACCCGAATTGGGAAAGGTGATACTGCCCAGTCCTCCTTCATCAGCGAGTGCGCTGCCGAACGGAAGCAGGAGACACGAAAGAACGACAAATGCACTTTTTCTGATGAACATCACCTTCTTCCTCTGGAAGGCCTCTAGTCGGATTGATCGTATTCGTTAGATTTCCCTGTGTCCATCGTCGACCACCGCTCGGTTGGCACAGTGGGGTTCCGTCTCACCGTGCCCGCGTTCATGTTGCATAATTTTCGATCAAAGTCGTAGCATTGAGACCTCTGATGACAGTCAGAACTGGCTTTAGGTAAAACGATAGATCGATAATGAGGCAAGAATTGGGAACTGCATTTCCGGTAGCCTGCAATCTATCTGTCCAACACACCTGATGAGTGGGCTATGACCACTCGCCGGCTATTTGTTCGGATTCTTCTTTCCCAAGCTGACGCGGCAGGAAGCCCAGGACCTACAGATGATCAGCGACCGCGCAACATTCAAGTCGATTGAGCCGCCTTACTGAGGTGGTCTGCCTTCGGTAATTGTGATGATCTGCTCACTATAGAAGCCATTAAAGGCCGTTCGACCCGACAGGCTGTAGGCACCGATATTCCCAAACTCGAGATGATCGCCAGGCCTGATATCCGCCGGCAATTCAACATCACCCGGCAATTCATCCTGCGAATCACAGGTTGGTCCAAATAGGCGGAACGCACGCTCTTCACCTTCCAGCGGCTGTCCATCACGCCATGCTTTCACCGGATAGCGATCATGTCCTTTGAATCGTAACTCCCAGAAGATGCCGTACATTCCATCGTTGAGGAAAAGTCGATCTTCCTTCCTCAGACAAACTTCGACGATGGCAGACATCCCGGGTGCGGCCAACGCCCGCCCGGGCTCACCGAGAATCTCTGCATTCTCGGCAAGCGGCAGTGATGCGATGTGCCGGGTAATGGCGCTGAAGTAATCATCCAGCGACGGGACCGGAAAGCCGGGATAAGACTTCGGGAAACCACCGCCAATGTCAAGGAATCGAATCTTTGTCGGTATCCGTTCGAGAACTTCCCTAGCCACGTTTAGTGAATGCGAGTAGGCATCGGGACTGGTCACCGATGATCCCACATTAAATGCGAGCGCCGGCTCCGCCCCGGTGGCAATAATGCCCGCAATAATCTCAGGAACATCGTCTGGCGGCGCCCCGAAACGCTTCGACAAATTCATCATCGCCGATTCGTGCGACACCGCCATTCGTGCGAAGACGACGGTTTTCGACATATCGATCTCATCGGCCAGTAGAGAGATACCACTTGGATGATCTACCAAGAAATGACGCACGCCGAAGTTCGACTGTGCCGCCGCCGCTGTACCACGAAGACGCACAGGCGTCATGAAGTAGCAGGTTGCGTCGTCGCACAATGACATCACCGTATTGATCTCCGGCAATGACGCACAATCGAAATGCCGGACCCCGCCGGCAACAATTGGATACAGCGCAAACGGGTAGTCATTGGCCTTAACGGCGTAAAGCACCCGCCCCGGAAAACCGCCGACAAAACGCCTTGCGATTCCTTCATACTCATGCGGAAAAACGCAGTACACGGGTTCTGCTGGTCGATGGGTCTGCAGAAACTCTGCGACACTCGCGTATGGCTGTGAAACATCATCCATAGTGAAAGTGTCGGCAATCCTGTCGATTGAGTCCAGCGTTACCGTTCGGCGCCGGACAAATCCATCTTCTCCAGGAGAAGCGTTTTATAAATCCTATCGTGATGATGCCTCTCTACGCCGGCCTCTTCCGAATAATCGCGCCAATGCGAAACTATATCGCCCACCATATCGAGAATTTCCCTGGCCCTACCCTGCGTCATCGACAAAAGTCGTCGAGCACGAAGCCATCCCGTTTACCATTGATCCACATCTAATGATTATATGTGGCTCTTTTTGACCATTTGAGTTAATTAGACTGTTATATACTAGTGAAATCAAAGCGGTTTATCTTGACTGCGCGGCTCGGAGCTATATAGTCCGAACTGCTTGACAAGTAAGCATGTATTTATGGCGCCAAGCCGAAGTCCCAAAAGTACCTCGACCTGTTTCTCATAAGTCACATCACCACTTTCAGCAACGTAGCCTTCTTCTATTGGAAGGCGTTTCAGTCTTTGATTAATAGGTATACAACATGTCAACTACAACAGGAACCGTGAAATGGTTTAACGAGGCCAAAGGGTTTGGTTTCATCGAACAGGAATCTGGTCCGGACGTATTTGTCCACTTCAGTAACATTGAAGGCGACGGATTCAAGACCCTAGGTGAAGGCCAGCGGGTTGAATTCACTGTCGCCCAGGGCGATAAGGGCCCGCAAGCTGAGGGCGTAAAAGCGGTCTAAGCGCACATTTTACCCTGACACGAAAACGGAGCCACAAGGCTCCGTTTTTTTTGGGTTTGCAATAAAGAGGACTCATGTATCCGATAGCGCATCAATGCGCGAAGAATGGGTCCATTGACCAACAACGTCGCATCCTCGGATGCGGATATTGCGGCCCACCGCGCCAGTAACGATAGCTGGTAACTT
>JAQWSV010000060.1 GCA_029243005.1 Woeseiaceae bacterium | reverse complement strand
TTCAGCGGCTTCCGTAGACGCTTCTTCAGCAGCTTCCGTAGACGCTTCTTCAGCAGGAGCTTCAGCGGCTTCCGTAGACGCTTCTTCAGCAGCTTCCGTAGACGCTTCTTCAGCAGCTTCCGTAGACGCTTCTTCAGCAGGAGCTTCAGCGGCTTCCGTAGACGCTTCTTCAGCAGCTTCCTCAGCCGGCTTATCTTCGTCGGACTTGTTGTCCGAGAGCATAGCCGTTTCGGCTGCAGCCTTCGCATCGCGACGGCGCTGCGATTCTTTCTCGCGCTGCTTTTCTTCCTCGACCGCAATGGACATCGGCGACGCTTCGGTGATCGCCTCTTTCCGGCTGACCACGAGGTGACGCAATACGGCATCGTTAAACTTGAATACGCCAGTGATTTCTTTAATCGCGTCATGGCCGCACTCAACGTTCATCATGACGTAATGCGCTTTGTGAATCTTGTTGATGGGATGAGCCAGCTGACGCCGACCCCAGTCTTCGGTGCGATGAATGGCACCGCCTGCTTCCGTCACTATGCCTTGGTAGCGTTCCACCATGGCAGGGACCTGTTCGCTCTGGTCCGGATGAACCAGAAACACGATCTCATAATGTCTCATTGTATTCCCTTGTGGTTGAAATCCGCCAGATAACCTGTCGGACTACAGCTTCCCGTGATTCGCCGGTGAAGCAAGGTTATCCCGCCTCTCTGACGGGGAGGCGCATCCTAACGGAGCATGAGTGAGGAATCAAGCATATCCAGGCCACGATTTCGCCGGAGCAATCTTAGAGAAATCAATAATCTACGATTGAACCCGGCATCCTGAACCCAAGGGCCTGAGCCAGGCTCTAATGCCCTGAGTCTACTTGCGCTGCCGAAGCACCTCGTAAAGGCAGATTCCGGTCGCCACGGAGACATTCAGGCTCTCCACCTGGCCCTCCATTGGCAGGCTCACGAGCTCATCACAACGGCTCGCGATATGCTCCCGCAGGCCTGAATGTTCGCGTCCCATGACAAGGGCCAGTGGACCCATGAGTTTGCAGTCATAGAGGGTTTTGTCAGCGGCGTCAGAGGTGCCGACGAGGGTTACATCGTAGTCCTTCAGCCAGCCGAGTACCTTGCCGATGTTCGCCACGGCAGCAAACGGTACAGTCTCCGCGCCTCCCGCAGCCACTTTACTGACAGTAGGTCCCAGACCGGCTGCACCATGCTTTGGCACGACGACCGCAGTGACGCCGGCGGCATCAGCCGTTCGCAGACAGGCACCCAAGTTGTGCGGGTCCTGGATGCCGTCGAGCACCAGAAGCAGCAACTGCTTCTCATCCGTAAACATTTTTTCAACCAGATCTCTCAAGCCCGCCTCGTTGAGCATCTGACTGCGGCGGATTCCGGCCACGACACCCTGGTGACGGGTCTCACCACTAATCTGCTGCAGACGCGCCCTGTTCGCGGACTGGATTTCGATGCCTCGATCATTAGCCTGCGCAATCACGGCTTCAAGGCGGGGATTGGCTGTCTGATATTCCACATACAGCTTCAGAATCTCTGCAGCACGTTGCGCCAACAGATGTTCGACAGCACGGAGTCCGGTGACGTATTGGGCTTTGCTCATTGTTTCCGGCGCTTCCTGTTTCGTTCTCTTACCAGCTGGAAGTCGATACGCCTCGTCTCTAGATCGACACGCGACACGACGATTTTCAGCATATCGCCGAGACGATAACGTTTACCGGAACGTTCGCCAACCAGCGATTGACTGCCCGGCTCCAATTGGTAGTAGTCATTACCCAGTGCAGTGACATGCACGAGCCCATCAATCTGTAATTCCGGGATCTGCACAAAAGCCCCGAAGTTGGTGATGCCGGTAATCACACCCTGGTACTCCTGCCCAATTCTGGCTTCCATGTACTGGCACTTGAGCCAGGCCTCGACTTCACGGGTCGCATCTTCCGCTCGCTTTTCATGCGCAGAAGTAATTTCTCCAAACTGCGCCATACGAGTACCATCGTAGTCATAAGCGCCTGACTTGCCGCCGCGGACGAGATAGCGAATGGCGCGATGCACGAGCAGGTCCGGATAGCGACGAATGGGCGACGTGAAGTGAGCGTATGCATCGAGCGCCAGTCCGAAGTGGCCAATGTTTTTGGGCGTGTACTCGGCATGAGACATGGAGCGAAGCATCGCCATCGAGATAGCCGTCGCATCGGGGCGATCGGCGACCTGCTCGATCAACCGTGAGAAATCACGCGGCTGAACGTGATCAGGGTGCGGGACCTTTAAGCCCAAGCTGACGAGGTATAGCCGAAGATCATCGAAACGATCTGCATCGGGCTTCGCGTGAACGCGGTAAAGGCCAGCAATCTTGTTCTTGCGAATATATTTAGCGGCCTGCACGTTGGCCGCGATCATGCATTCTTCTATCAGTCGATGCGCATCGTTACGCGGCACAGCACTTATGTTTTTTACGGACCCGTCTTTGCCTACGTTGATACGCGTCTGTGGAATATCAAGCTCAACAGCCCCACGTTTGCGGCGATTACCGGCAAACAGTCGATAGACTTTGTGTA
>JAQWSV010000052.1 GCA_029243005.1 Woeseiaceae bacterium | reverse complement strand
CCAAAATCACTAAATTTGGCACAATCTGCAAAAGACCTGACCAATGATGACACGCTTTGCTGACCTTATCGATGTAGCAGACCTGAAATTAATCCAGCCGTCAGGGAATTACCGGGTCATTGACACGCGGTTTGATCTCTTCGACAGCCAAAAAGGGCCGGCGGCCTACCTAACTGGGCATATTCCCGGGGCGTCCTTTGCGCACATGAATGATGACCTGGCGAGTGAGATCAGTCCCACGTCGGGGCGCCATCCGTTGCCTGATGCCGGTGAATTCATGGAGAAACTGCGTACCTGGGGTGTGAGTAACGACAGCAATGTCGTGGTGTACGATTATGGCAATGGCGCGCTCGCTGTACGACTCTGGTGGATGCTGAAATTCTGGCTCGGTCACGAGCAGGTTGCCGTACTAAATGGTGGTATTGCAGCGTGGACAGCGCAGGGTGGTTCAATGGAGTCTGGTCGAGCAGAAGTTGATAAGGGAGATTTCTCGGCCACACCCGATGCATCAGTTGTCGCCACGACTGACGAAATTGCGCGTGATGTTGAAGCTGGAGAGGGCCTGCATCTCATCGATGCGCGCGACGCCGCGCGTTTTCGTGGTGAGGTTGAGCCGATAGATTCGGTCGCCGGACATGTGCCAGGAGCGAGGAATCTGCCTCTGGGTGTCAACCTGGATGGGGACGGGCTGTGGCGTTCTCCAGAAGCCTTGCGAAAGTCCTGGTTGGAATTCCTAGCAGAAGGCCCGGAAAATCCTCCCGTGGTGATGTGCGGATCCGGCGTGACAGCCTGTCACCTTGTGCTCTCGGCACGACTTGCGGGCCTGCCGGCGCCGAGGCTTTATGTGGGATCCTGGAGCGAGTGGATTCGGGATGAAAACCGGCCTGTCGAGGTGGAGAAATCGGACTGAAAACCGCGGTGCTGGCTGCGGATTTGCAATAAACTTAATGTAGTTTCTAACAGTAAAAGGGAATTAATTTAGTAATAAGTCGGGGGGCAGGTTGATTGGTTAGAGGATTGCATGGGTTGTATGAAACAACAGATAAAACAAAAGATTATATTAGTAATCTCAAGTAGTTTGTTAGCTTCTTGCGCGACCGCTGAACGTGAATCGCGTATGCCTAGGGACCTCACCGAGAGCGGTTCCGATTGCATCTCGATCCGGACTATCCGAGACTATACACCGCTGGATCGCAGTAGACTTCTCATCGAGGGTGGCGGTAAGCGACTGTACTACGTGACACTCGTGCTGTCCTCGTTCCAACTGCGCAGCTCCCACCAAATTGGTGTGGATTCGAGAGATGCTTGGCTGTGCCCGTATGGCGGAGACCGTCTGGTTTTCAGCACATTCGGCGATGCCAGTGCCGGGATCCGGGGAATTACACGTATCACCCCGGAACAGGCCGAAGATCTCTTGTACCGATATGGTAAGAAAGAGCGGCCCGAACTACAGGACCCGGTACCGCCAGAACTGGATGGTGCCGAGGTCGAAGAGCTAGGCGAGGTCGGCTAACGTCGATCCAGCCACGCAATCCGCAATCTCCGTGCGGACCCGCCCGACCACCCAATGGGTGGTCGGGTTTTATTTTGCTTGCGGTTCCGGGGCTGGACCCCGACAATTCTCCGGCAATGTCCACTGCTGAAGATTCTCCAACTTACGGTCCGTTGCACGGAATTCGTGTCCTCGACCTGACCCGTGTGCTGGCCGGTCCCTGGGCCAGTCAATTGCTGGCGGACTATGGTGCATCAGTCATCAAAGTGGAACGACCCGCAGGCGGCGATGATACGCGCGCGTGGGGACCCCCATGGTTACGGGAAGCTGATGGCGAAGAAACCGGTGATGCTGCCTATTTTCTGTCCACAAATCGTAACAAGCGCTCTGTTACGATCGATTTAGGACATGCCGATGGCGCCGCACTGGTGCGCTCTCTGGCAGCGAAGTCCGACATCATCATGGAGAATTTCAAAGTCGGCACGATGGAGAAATTCGGTCTCGACTACGACGCATTGCGCAAGGCCACCCCAGGGCTCATCTATTGCTCAATTACTGCTTACGGGCAGCAGGGCACCAGGGCGTTGCTGCCAGGTTACGATGCCATGATCCAGGCGTCCGGTGGACTCATGAGCATCACCGGCGAGCCCGACGGGGCGCCGCAAAAAGTGGGAGTGGCCATCGCAGACATCATGGCGGGGATGTACGCCGCCTCGGCCATTCTTGCTGCCCTAGTTGAACGCAACAGGTCCGGAGAGGGGCAGCACATTGATGTGCCGTTGTACGACAGCCAGGTTGCCTGGCTCGCCAATCAGAATATGAATTATCTTGTGGGAAATGAGGTTCCCGGGCGACTGGGAACCGCGCACCCGAACCTGGTGCCTTACCAGGCGTTTGCCTGTCAGAACGGATATCTCATGCTGGCAATTGGTAATGACCGCCAGTTTCGATCCTTGTGTCATTGTCTCGGTTTGCCGGACATCGGCAACGATAAACGCTACGCGACCAATGCTGCACGCGTCGGCAATCGTGACACACTGGTGGATATCTTGGCGGCAGAATTTATGCAGCACGGTGTGGCTCACTGGCTTAAGTCCCTGGCTGCCTCCGGTGTACCTGCCGGTCCGATCCAGAGCGTTGGGGATGTTCTGACCGACGCGTTTGCTGGAGAGCGCAACTTCGTAAGATCGCTCGCTCGCACCGACGGAACACCGGTCCCTACCGTATCCAATCCAGTGAATTTCTCCAGCACGCCCGTCGACTATCGTCGTGCGCCACCCGCCCTTGGCGAACACACCGACGACGTCCTGGCGGAAGCGCTTGGCCTGGATGCGGAGGCTATTGCCCAACTCAGGCAGGATGGCGTTATCTAGATGGCGGATTCAGCTGCTGATCGACGATACCCGTGGCTGGAGGAACAACTTGCCAACGGTGCCACCGTGGTGACGGGCAGTCGGCGACTGGCGCGGGATCTGGTTGATGTTTGGTCCGAACGTCAGACTGCCGCGGGCAAGTTGGCTTGGGAGACACCCTCGATACATTACTGGCCAGACTGGTTGTCCCGGTTTCTGACCAATGCAGACGATCCATCGCTGGTACCTCAACAGCTGAATGCCTTATCCGTCTCGATCCTGTGGGAGAAAAGTCTAGCAGGGCGTGTGCCCGATGGAGTTCTGAATGTTGGCGGTGTGGTGCGGCAATCGTCACTGGCCTGGCAGCGGCTTTGCCAGTGGAGTGTGCCGGTCAATGCGCTAGCCGCATCGGCATCGACAGACGATGAGCGATTGTTCGCCGCCGCCGCGAAGGAATATACGGACCGCCTGCATGAGGATGGCTGGACAGATCCCGGCGGAATACCAGCTGCGGTCTTAGAACTACTTCGGAACGATCCCACGTTGGTTCCACGGCAGGTTGCGCTAGCAGGTTTTGATCGACTTAGCCCAGCCGCTGTCGGCATTTTGCAGGTACTCGAGGAACAGGGCTGTCGGGTGACCGAAGTGCCGGCTGCGGAGCATTCACAGCATATCCGGATTGCTTCATTTGCTGACGAATCGGCGGAATTGCGAGCGGCCGGCCGATGGGCTCAACAGGTGCTTGCATCCTATCCTTCGGCCAGAATAGCCATCGTCGTACCGCGTCTGGAAAACGCCGCCGACCGGACTGCGCGACTGGTCCGGGAAGGGCTGGTCCCGGGTTGGCAATATGGGGGAGCGCCGCACCGTGCAGCGGCAAATGTGTCGTTTGGTCGCAGGTTGGTCGACTATCCATCCATTGCTGTCGCATTGCTGTTGCTGCGCTGGGTCACCCGGGGACTGCCGGGTGCCGAGATTGGTATTTTGCTGCGTAGTGACCTGACAGGCAGCGTGGAGAAGGGAGGTCGTGCACGATTGGAGCTCGCACTGCGGTCGCATCCAGACCGGGAGTGGACGCCGGCGGAATTTTGCGGCGTAATGACCGGGCTGGATGATACTCACGATGCTTTCGCCTTTGTCGAGATGGCTGACAGTCTGGTAGCCCATGCTGCAGCGTCGGAGGAAAAGCGGCTGCCGCCCATTGAATGGGTCAAGCGTGTGGACGCGTTGCTAGAGCTGGCGGGATGGCCCGGGTCTGGACCGCAGGACAGCAAGGCATTCCAGCTCGTTAATCGCTGGCGAGAGTTGCTCAATGAGTTCGCGCAAATCGAAGTCGTTGCGGAAAACCTGAGCTGGCCGGAGGCGGTCGCCAGGATTTCGTCATTGGCGGCTGAGACCGTGTGGCAGCCTGAAGTAGGACGAGGTGCCGTCCAGGTGCTCGGGCCGCTCGAAGCCTTCGGTATGGAATTCGACCATGTTTGGCTCTGCGGCATGGATGCAACGCAATGGCCGGCACCATCGCGGCCCTTGCCATTTGTCTCCCGGGCCTTGCAGCGGGAACGTGATATGCCGGACGCGACGCCGGCGGATACGCTCGGATTTGCTCATCGCCTCCTGAAACGTCTGACCGGTTCCGCGCCTGCCTGCGTATTAAGTTGGTCGGAAATGTGTGAAGACGCGGAGCAGACGGCGAGCACATTGCTGGATGGGATCGACTCTTCGTCCGATACCAATCTAGATGATATTGCTGATCCGGGATGGGCAGCAGCCACGTTCGTTGATCAAGTGAGCACAGTGGTTATCGAGAACGACCAGGCGCCGCCAGTCGGCGCTGACGAGAATGTGCGAGGTGGCGCGTACACGATTCAACGGCAGTACAAAGAGCCGTTCAGCGCTTTCGTATTTGGCCGCCTTGGCATCCGAACGCCGGATCCGTATGTAACTGGACTTTCGCCGAGTGTGCGGGGCAACATAATTCACAATGCATTGCACAATCTGTTGGTAGAGCGCCCTGATCAGGCGGCGATGGCTGGCTGGTCCTCTGATGAAAGAATGCGGCGTATCGGCAGTGCCATTGACGCGGCGCTTGAACGCCAGGGGCGTCACGCCGACGCGGTTCTGCAACGAATCATCGGACTGGAAAGGCGCAGGCTGTATAAGTTGCTCGCTAACTTCCTGGACAGCGAGTGCATGCGACCTCAATTCACTGTCACCGAGGTTGAGAAGTCCGTTGAATACCGTCGTGTAGGCCTAGCGCTCGATTTTCAGATAGATCGAATTGATCAACTACCCGATGGACGACTCCTGGTTGTGGACTACAAGACCGGCGCAACAAAGTCCTTTCTTGCCCAGGACGGTTCGCTTAAAGATATGCAACTGGTCGCGTACGTAGACGCATTGCAGTCCGATGTCGCCGGAATGACTTTCATCAACGTCGACCCGAGGGGGATTATCCTGCGCGGTGCTGGGGAGGGATGGCGCAAGAAGGAAGACCCGGACTGGCATGAGACTCTGGGTGATTGGATCGAGGTGCTTCATGAAGTTGTTGCTGGCCTTGCTGCCGGTGATGCAAGCATTGATATCCGGCAGCACGCTTCCGACGGCAGGAGTCTGAATATTCTTAGCCGACTCCAGGAGCAGAAACGTGTCAGTTGACGCGAGATTGCTGCAGGGGGATATCGATGCGCGGGAAGATGCGCTGGATGTTACACGGTCATTCATCGTGCAGGCACCAGCGGGGTCTGGCAAAACAGAGCTTCTGATTCAGCGCTACCTGCGCCTTCTGGCCATCGTTGATCATCCGGAGGAAGTGCTCGCTATCACTTTCACCCGCAAGGCTGCGCAGGAAATGCGGAATCGTGTTCTGGTTGCGTTGCGTAATGCGCGCGACGGGGTCATAGCCGAGACCCGGCACGAGCAGAAGACGCTGTCACTGACCAGTTCAGTACTGAAACGAGACGCGGAGAATCAATGGCATCTTATTCAGTCGCCTGGCCGGATGCGAATTGAAACGGTAGATGCATTTGGTGCAGGTATTGCACGTTCGCTACCACTCAGCTCGGGCCTCGGTGGTGCCGGTACGACGGTGGCAGATGCAGAAATGGGCGCACTGTATCGGCGTGCCGCTGCAGCGACGCTCGATCACCTTGCATTGGAGGACCCTTCTGCCAACGCGGTTGAGCGGGTCCTCGAGCATCTGGACAATAACAGTGGGTTATATATCGCTTACCTCGCGCGCATGCTTGGAGCGCGCGAACAATGGCTTTCCATCACGGGTGCGGGCATACAAAACGCGTCCAATGCAGAGAAAGCTCGGCAAACACTCGAGGCCAACATCACTAATGTCGTTGAACGTCACCTTGCCAAGGTTGACCGAATGCTGCCTTCTGTAGCAAGAACGAATCTGCTGCCTTTATTACAGTCTGCCGCGCGAAACCTGATCGACGACGATAAGCCGGATCACTTGTTAGCCTGCTTTGTAGGGACTGAGAAACTGCCGTCCGCGGACGCTGACGACAGACTCCGCTGGCATGCGCTTGCCAACCTCATGCTCACCCAGAAAGGTGAGTGGAGAAAGCAGGTAACAAGAAACGACGGATTTTTCCCTGGAGACAAGGCGCGAAAGGAAACCTTGTTCAGCATAGTCGAGACGCTTCGTGACATACCTGGATTTCGTATCGCCCTCGATCGATGCCGGCTGCTCCCTAAGCCGGAGTATGAAGATGGTCAGTGGCAGGTGTTGCTCGCATTGTTCGAGTTATTGCCATTAGCTGTTGCTGAATTGCGCCGCCTTTTCGGTGAAAACGGCATTACCGATCACAACGAGGTTGCCCTTTCTGCTGGGCGTGCACTGGGGAGCAGTGAGGTCCCAGGTGACATGGCGCTCATGTTGGACTACCAGATTGCGCACTTGTTGATCGATGAGATGCAAGATACGTCGATCGCCCAGTACCAATTATTGGGAAGGCTGACTGCCGGCTGGTCGCCAGGCGACGGTCGCACAATCTTCTGCGTCGGTGATCCGATGCAATCCATCTATCGGTTTCGTAATGCCGAAGTTGGCGAATTCCTGCTGGCGAAAGAGCGGGGCATTGGCGCTATCCCTTTAGAGCCGTTGACATTGCGACGAAATTTCCGTTCGGGTGAAAATCTGGTCCATTGGTTCAATACGGTCTTCACCAATGTCTTGCCGGTTCGCGACGATGTTGGCGCGGGCGCAATTTCGTATGCGGAATCCGTGCCGGTTGAGGAGAAGGCCGGAACCGGCAAGCATCACGTCCATGCGCTATTCGACACGGACGCGGATGGAGAAGCGGCGTATACCTTGAGGGTTATCGAGCAATGCCTGCAGGAGAATGAGGGCGAGGACGTTGCAGTACTCGTTCGGAGCCGCACACAGCTAACTTCATTGCTGCCCCGGTTGAGACAAGCCGGAATCCAATACCAGGCTGTGGAAATCGAGCGTCTGACGGATCTGCCCGAGATCATTGACCTGGTCGCGCTGACCCGGGCACTCTGCCACGAAGGCGATCGGCTGGCTTGGCTTGCATTGCTGAGGAGCCCCGCGGCGGGGCTTTGCTGGCAAGATATTCACGCGCTGGTCAGGAATGATACGAGACGCACGGTGCCTGAGCTTTGTGGCGACCGTGGGCGCTTGGAGGAATTGTCGACGGACGGTCGCAGCAGGGTATCGGCATTGCTCGACATTTTGCGCTCATTCCTAGTTCCAGACCCCGTCCGAACGCTACGTGAAACAGTAGAACTGGCGTGGCATGCAATAGGTGGGCCCGCTTTATCGCAAGACGTCGAGCAATTGGCGAACGTGCATCGTTTTCTGGACACCATTGACCAGATCGAGGTCGCGGGAACCTTGCCTGATGTGCGGGAACTGGAATCACGGCTTGATGCTGAACATGTGTCGAGCACGGTCGATAGTCAGTGTCGACTACAAATCATGACGATGCACAAGTCCAAGGGATTGCAATTCGATCATGTCGTTTTGCCCGCATTGGGGCGAAGTACCCGGGGCAGTAACAAGGAAGTACTGAGCTGGCTGAATCTTCCCGATCGGACAGGGCGCAACGAGATGGTCGTAAGTCCTGTCGGCCCACGTGCCGCACTCGAGAATGATCCCTTGCACCGTTACATTGAGGAAACAGAGAAGGACAAGAATCGGCTGGAGCAGGATCGCTTGCTTTATGTAGCCTGTACGCGCGCACGACAGTCTTTGCAACTGATTGGCAGCGTGTCAATCGCCCCCGACGGCGGGTCCCTCAGAAACCCGGTGAAAGGCTCCCTGTTGGCAAGGTTGTGGCCTGTCCTCGCAAACGATTTCGACCAAGCTTTTGCGGTAGCGGGCGGTATCAGTTATACCGATGACATAGATGAGACCGACCGGTATGTGTTGCCGAGACTGCGACGAATGAAATGTTCTTGGCAGACACCGCAGGTTGCAAATGTACCAGGCGCTCATGGCAACAGCGTACCGGACGTCGATAACGAGGAGAAACCGGTTGAGTACTATTGGGTCGGCTCCGCGGCGCGCCACGCCGGAACGATCATCCATCGCTGGTTACAGCGGATCACTGAAGGCCAAACCAAAGTGACGGCAGACGGCCTAGATACGCTGCGTCCAGTCACACGTCGCTGGGCCGAGGTTCTCGGTGTGGCCACCAATGAGCTGGCTCCTGTCTGTAAACGCGTGGAGGATGCGCTCAATGGTGTCCTGAGCGACGAAAAGGGATGCTGGATTACGGCCGGCGAGGGTTTCAGCGAGTTGCCTCTGACTGGCGTCGTCGACGGAGCTGTTGAGTCGATCGTCATCGACAGGGTGCGCATTGATGAGGACGGTACGCACTGGATCATCGACTACAAGACCAGTACACATGAAGGGGGCGATCTCGCCGGATTTCTGCAACAGGAGTCGGATCGCTACGGTCCGCAATTGGCGAAGTATGCCCATATCTATAGCGCGATGAATGATGAGGACGTAAGGGTGGCCCTTTATTTCCCTTTGCTGCAGGCGTTTTGCGAAGTCGCAGTTTAAAGCCGGCCCTCAAACCGGAACTGGCGCATGCCCCGATCGTCGGCACTACCCAGAAATCTGAGTTGTCGCTCGATCGATGGTGGTGCGCCGGGCCGGGCAGCGACATCGCCGATCAGACTATAGCTGCGGTCAGGGTTGATGGTTATCGTACCGTCAATGTCGAGCACGCCCGACACGTCTTCCACTGTGCCTGCAATATTTCCAGCACTGGTTCGAAACTCTGCTCGGTAGACACCGAGGACGCCGGCGGACAAGTCGCGAGAAAAAAGATTGGCAATCGTAACGCTGCCGATAGCGACGATCGGGAGACTGTTTTCTAGAACGAGTTTGCTGAATTGCAGGTTGAGGTCGCCGCTGATACCGACCTGTTGGAATGCATCATGAGCCAGGTCGAGCGGCATGCTCCCGTTCAGGTTCGTCAGTGAAAGATAACCCGTCAGCCCTATGGCAACATCGGCGTTCATCGAACCTGATGCCGGACTGGCAGCAGTTTCGTAGGTGAGCTTGCCGTTCAGCAGCGATGCTGGTTTGATGCGCCAGCGGATATCTCGCAGATACGCGCCACCGGCCAGACCTTCCGCTGCGGTGCCATTCCAGATAGAGCCAGAGAGGTCACTCAATGTGACATCCGCCGGCGAAAACCATCGGTAGGCGACTCTTGCCGGAAAGGTCACGAGCAGGAACAGTGCAAATACCAACAATCCGGAAATGGCGATGCGTTTCATCGGTTTTGTTGTCGCTAGCGTTGGAGGGTGACGCTGGAGTTAACTCGGCCGGGACTCTCGCTGGAGGCTACGCTGAAATTGGCCGATTCGACCTGCAAGCCATACTGGCGATTCAGGTCACCCATCCAAAGCACGAGGTCATCGAAGGCGACGGCTTCGAACTCGACCCGAATGCCGGTGCCTGATGGTGTGGGTTGGCTGCGCTGCAGCGAATTGGTCAGGCTGCGTTGCCGCAGACTGTTGTCGACGATGACCACCAGTGATTGATTGGGGTTTATGTTTGTGGGGCGTCCATTGGCAGTCACCTGCACCTGGCCCCGCATGGAACGCAGCTCCGCCAGTGAAAGTTTCCATTCAACGACCCGTGTTTCTGCAGTGCGGTGGCTCGTATCCAGCGGTACCCATAGGCCGAGCCAGCCGGCAGCGAACATGATGGCGCCGGCTGCGGCCGCAACGAAGATTCTTTCTCGTGCTTCTAGGGAGGCAAACCAGTTTTTCATGTGCCGGCCTCCTGGATACGAATACGACTATTCCACTTATCGCCGTCCTGATCGGTGGACTGGATTGCGGCCCGGAACTGGCCACTTTCACTAATGACCCGCTGGACATTGTCCAGTGTTGTGACGTCAGGTGCGGAAACACGAAGATCTATGGCCCCGGCGCGGAAACTGATTGCCTGAATATTTGCGGTCTGGTTTTGCTGCATCGCCCGCGCGAGTTGCTCCATCGACTGCAGGAAAAGCGGCGGTGTTTCTACGTTTCCGATCCGTCGCTTCAGTGAGACAATGACTGCCAATGGGTCGTCGGTGTCTGGCGCGTCGGGCAACATCTGTCTGTATTCGGAGTTGAATGTTTGCCGCAGTTCCGATTCCTGTTGATTCAGGATGTAAAGATCCAAGGTTTTTGCGCCAATGACGATCAGGCCTAAGGTGACGGCAAGGGCTGCGGCATACTTCCAAGGCTGAAACACACCCGAATATTCCTTTTTCGGTGCATATTGACCCTGCAGGAGATTGATGCCTGAACCCGTAGCGACCGTTACGGCCAGCCTGGGTATAACGCCGTCGGGCAATAGCTTGACGTCGACGCTGTCTAGTTCGTGCCGCATAGCAATCCATTCGTGCTGGTACTGCTCGTCATCGCCAGGCTCGCAATAGACTAGGACATGACGTGGCAACGTGGCTGGTGTGTCCTCATCTTCCCCCTCATTCTCAACACCATCGTCGAGCGCGCCGATTGCGGCAAGTGCGTCACTCGGGCTGACGCCTTGCATGACAAGCTCGATATCGCTGCCGTCATTGATGAATACGAGGTCATTGGCCAGCAACATACTGATAGTCCCCGGGATTCGCGCCAGACCATAGCTTTCGGCGATGATTGTGTTGGGGGTGATGTCGGCATTGTCGAGTGCCAACATCCATTCCGCCATGCGCTCATGAGCTACGACACTCACAGGCGTGCGTCCGTTCGCACGCCGGGTACCGGCCGCGAAATGGAGGTCTTCGATATCCTGGGCGAGATGTTCCTCCAGCGCAAATGGCAAAGCCGCGAGCAGGCGCGCGCCTTTGACCGGGATGTCGACGCTCGTGGTCAATACTTCGGTACTCGGCACGAGAATAATGACCTCGCGTTCTCCGATGTCCGCTGCCGCTTCCTCCAAGGTGCCTGTTGAAAGTTCGCTGCGCTGGGCACCGGATGCGTCGACAGCTATCCAATTGGCGAGCTGGATCTGGCTCTGATCGATACGTATGACCAGGTATTCCGACATTTCAGGTTGTTCCCAGGCTGCGCAGGACGGGCGTGACCGTGCCGGTGTTCGTGGCACGCTGCAACACGCTGTACAAAGTTACTCGAACGGTATCAATCCGCACGATGACCTTCAATCGAAAAAAATGTGTGGAGTCAGAAAGCTGCGGCAGCATTTCCGGTGTGATCAGGGTACCGAATGAGGTGCTGATGTCCGAGAACCCTGCTCCCGCGCGTTCCTGCAGCAAGGCCTCGACATCGGACAAAGTAATGTTTTCATCGAGCGACTTAAGTACCGCCGCTGTCGCAGTATTGACGTTAATGGTCGTGCGGCCGGGTAGCGCCGTGATATGTGGCTCCAGAATCCGAAAGATCGCACGGTCCATTCCTTCGATAGCCGCCAGCTCGCTGACGCTAGAGAGTGGTTGGTTGGGGGTCCGGTAAGGCGGAATCATCCCGGTATAGATTGGGTCCTCGGCGCCGTCCGGGAAAGACGCCTCGAGATTGCTGTCAATCCAGTCCGCAGTAATACCAGCGAATCGCGGTTCGATGCCGAGAGCATTCAGGAGTAGCTGGAATTGCAGAAGGGACTGCTCGACAACGCGTCCTTCCTGGTCGATTAGGTTGTTGATGTTGAACTTGCCCTGCAGATCCTCGACGCTGCCGAATACCTCCCCTCCCTCGATCGGCAGGCCGGGTAATTCGGAGGCCCAGACTTCACCCAGATGATCGGTGTTATTGTCAGTTCCGTCCTGCTGCAGGATGCTGATTACCCAACTCTCGGCACCCAAAGCGACTTGCACCGCCTGCTCACGGCCGAGGTTCACGGTCGTCCGGCGCACATCCAGCGCGTTGTCCCAGGCAAGGTTAGCCGCTACCATCGTTGCAATTGCCGAGATCAGCATCGCGGTGATCAACGCAACGCCACGGTCGAGGCGTCTGCCCATGCGGCGTGGCAGATTCATGGTGCGACCTCGATCAGGCGGCGAATTTTGCCTTCCTCTCCGAGAAGCAGAGTTACTTCTACCGCTCGAGGTCGTTGTCTAGCCCCAAGAGCGCCTGGCAGGTTCAGTGGGGGCCATTGGTCGGTGAAGTCATTGGTGCCAACCAGAAAGCGAAATTGAAGGCCTTCAACCCCGTCGAGCAGGGTTACGCTGACTGGCTCGTTGCTCAGCGTCCGGTCGAGCGTATACCAGTGAAAGCGAATCAGCTCGCCGTCCTCGATTCGATAGGCAGCCCGTTGTTGCGTGCTGCGGGGCAGAACGATGGGGTTACTCCATCCGCTACGGGTCAGCTCCAGTGCAAATCCGGATTGGAAGCCGGTGTCGAGCGCAGGACGTAGGTTGTTGCCGAGCTCACCGCGGATCGGGCGGGGTGCCAGTTGTTGCAGGTCATCTGTCAGAAGGCGCATCGTGCGCTGCAGCGCCTGTAGGCGATCCATTCGTTCGTTCAGGATCTCTGCGCTGAGTAGCGTCTGGCCCAAGGTGCTGTATGCAAAACCGGCCAGCACGGCAAATATGGCCATAGCGACCAGGACTTCGATCAATGTGAATGCGCGCTGACGAATCATTGATCTTCACCGAGTCCTTGACCATCCTGGCTCCATGCCCGATTAGCTTCCCCGGGGATACCAGGCTCGCCAATAAACCCGGTTACCGTGCGGACCACGTCATCGCTGCCGGCAAACGCGACGCCGACATCGACGCGATAAAGGTATTGCACACCGGTTTCGGAAATCGTCGCCGTCCAGCCCCATTCGAGGCCCGCAAACTCGACCTCGCCGTTCGATGTGCTGACTTCGGGTTCAGTATTGGCGAGCCGTAGTTCGGCAATCTTGTTTTGCGCGATCCATGAAGCATAGGTTCGGTCGCGCATCGCGGTGCCGGCATCGATCATCTGGCTGAT
>JAQWSV010000048.1 GCA_029243005.1 Woeseiaceae bacterium | reverse complement strand
GCTAATCCTTAGCCTTGTTGACGAGCGGCTCCAGCAAGGTCAAGAGCCGGTCCAGTGATCCCCTGTTGAGTTGTAAAATTTCCAGACCGCGATTGCCAATGTCCATCGCGGTCTCGGGATTAGCAAATAGATCCGCAACGGCCTCACCAAGCTGACCCGCATTATTCACGGTAATTGACGCGCCGAGTTTCTCGAACATGTTGGCGATGTCCTGCGTGTTGAAAAGGTGCGGGCCGGTGACGACGGGTTTGCCAAGCGCCGCCGGCTCGAGCAAGTTGTGTCCACCGACCGGGACCAGGGTACCACCGACGAACGCAACGTTTGCGGCCGCGTAGAAGAGCGGCACCTCGCCCATCGTATCGGCCAGGAAGACCTCGACATCGGACGCACAGGGCAAACCCTCAGTTCGCGAGATAAAACGACGCCCTGACCGGTGCAACATGGCCCGCACGGATGGAAAACGCTCCGGATGTCGCGGTATCAGAACAAGCAAGGCATCCGGAAAGCGCTGTCGGACGATCGAATGGGCATGCAGGACCTGTTCTTCTTCGCGATCGTGCGTGCTGGCTGCAACCCAGACCGGGCGGCCCTCGAAATTGTCGCGACGGAGTTCCTCCCCGCGTATCTCGAGATCTTCCGGCAACTCGACATCGAACTTGATGTTACCGGTGACCCAAGTTCGCTCTTGAGCAGCGCCTAGCGACCGAAACCGATCTGCATCTTTCTCGGATTGCGCGGCGATGACGATGCCATGGGACAGGGTTTCACGGAAGAGCGGCAGGAACTTCTGGTAGGTGCCCACCGACTTGGGTGAAATCCTAGCGCTGACTAGGATCAGTGGAATCTCGCGCTCGCCACATTCGTGGTACAGGTTAGGCCAAATTTCGGTCTCCATAATCAGCGCGATCTGTGGATTCACCGAATTAAAGAAGCTGGTCACCGCGTTAGGCGTTTCGAAAGGGATGTAGCAATGCTTAACGGTATCCTCGAACAGAAGACGCACCCGCTCGGCGCCTGTCGGCGTGACCGTCGTTACGAGTATGTGTCGATTGGAAAACATGCCGGACAAGGCCCGGATCAATGGCACCGCGGCCTGCACTTCACCGACAGAAACCGCATGCACCCAGATGCAACCAGTCGGCAGATACGGATAGTCCTGTCCCAATCGCTGCCCAAATCGGTCCCAGTAAGAGCGATTGACGATACCGCGGAAGAACCAGTACCCGGCATAGACCGGCAACAGGAGATAGGTCAGGAGCCGGTACGCCAGCCTCATGACAGCAATCCGGCCATGAAGACTGCGTGGATCACGCTACTTGCCAAGCTGTTCGATGATCCTGCTGGACGACTGTCCCTCGCGAAAGGCCAGGATCCGGACTTCGCCACCATTGCCGAGCACGTCTTTCGCGCCCGCAATCTCTTCCCCCTTATAGTCCCCGCCTTTGACGAGTACATCTGGCAGGTTGCCCGCGATAAGCCGCTCAGGCGTGTCTTCGGAGAAAGGTACAACCCAGTCGACGGCTGCAAGGCCCGCGAGCACAAGCATGCGGTCCTTGAGTTGATTGATCGGTCGTGACTCGCCCTTAAGTCGACGCACAGAATCATCATCATTGATCGCCACGATCAGACGATCTCCGAGGCTCTTGGCCTCTTCGAGATAGGCCACATGGCCGGCATGCAACACATCGAAACACCCGTTGGTCATGATGACACGCTCGCCCCGACTCCTGGCTTCGGCAACCAGGGATTGCAGTTCCTCCTCGGCGACCAGGCCGCGACCTCCCTGCCCCCGGCGATGCAACGCCACGCCGAGCTCGGATGGCGTGACAGTCGCAACACCGATCTTGCCGACAACCAGTCCGGCTGCGAGATTGGCCAGCGCCGCAGCAGAATTCATCGATGCACCCGCTGCGACAGCAGCCGCAAGAACTGCAATGACGGTGTCGCCGGCACCAGTAACATCGAACACCTCGCGTGCCCTGACCCCGAGAAAAACAGGCTCTCCATCGCTGTCCAGCAAGAGCATGCCTTTTTCACTGCGGGTGACCAGCAGCGCATCGAGACCCAGCTCAGTCACGAGGGAACGTCCACGCCTGACCATGTCATCGTCATCATCAGGTTGCCCTGCAACTGCGTCGAACTCGGCCTGGTTCGGTGTGATCGCCGTGGCGCCCGCATATTTGCCAAAATCAGCGCCCTTTGGATCGACCAAGACCGGCACGCGCTTCTTTTCGCAGGCTGCAATCATTGCCGATACCTCGGCGAGACTCCCTTTACCGTAATCCGACAGTACAACAGCGTCCGTTTTATCCAGTTTCGATTCGAGGCATTTGGTCAGCGCATCGGTACCGTCCGGTACCGGTTCCTCACGATCGACGCGAATGAGTTGCTGTCCCCGACTCTGCACGCGCATCTTCGTGATCGTGGGCCAGTCATCGACAACAGTCAGTTCGCAGTCGATTCCATCTTTCTCGATGGCTGCCTGCAGAGCTCCAGCCTCGTCATCGTTTCCAACGATTCCGAGCAATGAGGTCGAAACGCCTAGACGCGCCAGATTAGCTGCAACATTGGCGGCGCCACCGGCACGATCCTCATTCTGCTGAACGTGAACGACGGGAACAGGCGCCTCGGGCGATATGCGGCTGGTACCACCGAACAGGTATCGATCCAGCATCACGTCGCCGACGACAACTACACGGATCCCGGAAAAGTCAGGTATAGGTAAAGTCACGCGGCGAATTTAGCACGATACCGCCAGCACCGCCTTCGTGAAGCCGTCGAAACTGTGGCTGGTACCGGACCTTCGGACTGGTGTTCGGCGAATTCATTAAGCAAAGGACGCGGGATATAGAAATACGAGAATCAGTCGGGCTCGATTAGCAGGAAACACAGTTGTCGTTGTTGATCGATCCCAGGCTCTCCAGCAGTTCGATCGTGTCAAAGTAAGGCTGCGTGCGCTGAAAAGGACCGTTGGCCATATCTGCCGTACTTTGTCCCTTGCGGTTAATTGCCCTTACCTCCGCACCTTCTTCGACAAGGTAGTGAATGAGCTCGTTATCTCCCCGGGATGCGGCGTTATGCAATGGCGTTGTAGCGTTGTAATCGCGCTGATTTACATCGGCGCCATGCTCTTCCACCAGGTACCTAACTGCTGGTAGCCAGGCATCCGGGACGAAGCGATGAGAATTTGCGGCAAAATTGACGCCGTAGCCATGCCCCGTCGCCGCATGGATCGGGTAAACGCCCGACCCACCCTCCTTCACCGGTGCCAAGCCCGAAGGGTCACCATAGAACCAATCGACAAAGTCGGCGGCATAGCAGTGCAGCGTAAAATGAAAAAATGGTTCACACGACTTGTTCTCGAACCCACTCACGCCGGACCTGTCCGTCGGCTTGATCGTTGCGATGTTCGGATCCGCGCCATATTCGACCAGCAACTTCATTGCCTCGACATCGAGCGCGTGCGCAGCGCGCCAGAACGGGGTTGCGCCGTTGGTATCAATATCCAAGTAGGAGTTCGTATACTCCATAAACCATAGGTGTTTGTTCAGCCGTGCGTTGGGATCGACGCCGGCATCCAGCAGAACCTTCATCAGTTCCAGGTAGGTCGTCTGCTGCTGCAGGTATTCCTGTCGCTGAGGAAAGCGGGCTTTGGGCGCCCACTGCGTATTGATCACCGCATAGAGTGGCGTGGTGCCAGCACTGCTAGCAAGCGTTGGATCAGCACCGCGCGCCAGCAAAGTCAGCGCAAGATCAAAGTGCCCGTTGATGATTGTCATCAGAACGGGACTGGTCATGTCACCGGCCCCTACCGTATTGACATCCGCTCCCGCGTCGAGCAATGCATGTGATATGTCTGCAAATCCTTCCCGGGTCGCCAGCAGCAAGGGTGTCAGCCCGCCCTGGGTACTGACCAGCCTGGTGTAATTGAGCGTGCGCCTGTTACTTCTATCCTCCTCGACCACGTCGACATCGACTTCCTGCTGCGCAATGTATTCTCTGGCAGCAACTACTGCTGCCGTCACTTCACTCGGATCAGGCGCCCACGTTCCAGCCTCGGAACCGCTCTCCTCGCGAAACGTATTTAGCACCTCATCCCGGCGATTCTTAGCTTCTAGGTCTTCTGCGTGTCGAGCAACGAGGTCAATAACTTTGCTGGTCGCCTGCAGATCCGCGCCATGTTCGACGAGGGCACTGACCGCGCCAAGCCGGTTGCCACCGGCGGCGAACATCAAAGGCGTCTGGTTCCAAACAGATTCCGTTGCATTGACCTCGGCGCCGGCTTCCACCAACTGATTGATAATCTCCACATCACCGGAAGCAGCAGCAAAATGTAATGGCGTGACTCCACCGGTAGTGGTTTCAGCCATCACGTCACTTCCGGCAGCCAGCAAGGCACTTACGACATCAGCTGAGCGATTCCTGCTGGCCAGATGCAGAGCAGTGTATCCGCCCATACGTGTGACTGAACTCAGGTTGGCGCCGGCAGAAACAAGTATATTTGCGACAACTCCGTTGCCGTTCTCGGCCGCCCAGTGAATCGCCGTCATTCCGTCGCCTTGCGCACTGTTGACGTCTGCACCCTGCCGCAAAAGTTTGGTCACACGGCCAGCGTCGTCCATCATCGCAGCATCAGCCACCAGCGAATCGGCAAGCAACGATTTCAGCGGAACAGACAACAAGATCAGAATGACCATCAGTTGTTGAGTTGAATAGCGCATGGACAAGTCGACCCCTGGACGCGTGATTAGCTCAACAAAGTGCCGGTGCTGTCGCCAAAGCTTTCCAAGTCTTCCAGACCCAGTTTATGCAAGACACTCAGCATTGCATTGGCCATTGGAGTGCCGTCCGATGCTTTGATATGCAGATTGCCAGGCAACGTTCCGTTCGCCCCACCAGCAACGAACAACGGGCAGCGCTTGTGATTGTGCAGATTGCTGTCTCCCATCGGCGAACCGTAGATCACCATGCTCTTATCGAGCAGGTGCGTGTCACCTTCCATCGTGGATTCCAACTTTTCTAGTAGGTAAGGCACCATGCCGACGTGGTACTTGTTGATCTTGTAAAAATCCGTGACGCCTTCTTCGCTGCCGCCATGATGGGAGCAAGGATGGAACGGTTTGTCAGTGCCAGATTCCGGGAACACACGCGCCGATGCATCGCGACCCATCTTGAACGAAAACACGCGCGTAATATCGGCAGCGAAAGCGAGCACCTGAAGGTCGAACATCAGCTCTACATGCTCCGCAAATGACTCCGGAACCCCGGACGGCGCATCCGGTATATCACCTTGTTCACCGTCGCTGGCGCGGCTTTCTATCTGCTGAATGCGACGTTCAATTTCGCGAACGTTTGTCAGATAGTGATCCATGCGCCGCTGGTCTTCCGGTCCTAACTGCTTCTTGAGATCGCTGGCCCGGGTGCCAATCCAGTCAAGGATGCTCTTGTCAGTACGCCTGCGCATCTGCCGTTCTTCCGCACTGCCGCCTGCGCCAAACAGCTGATCGAATACCAGGCGCGGATCTCGGATCAGTGGCAGGGGCTCTGTTGGAGAGGCCCAGCTGATGGAATCCGTATACATGCACGTATAGCCGTAATTACAGCCGCCGGACTGATTGATGTTCTCGATACAGAGCTGCATGGACGGGATCGGCGTGTTCTGACCGAACTCATGCGCGTACATCTGATCCAGCGATGTGCCTGCGAATACATCTGACCCTTCGGTTTGTTTTGGATGCGCCTGTGTCAGGAATACTGCACTCGAACGGAAGTGATCGCCGCCGATCTCACTGGGCTGCTTGGCTTCTGCGTTGGCCACATCGGTATTACTGACAATCGTCATATAATTGCGATATGGCTCCATGGGCAACAGGGCGCTGGGCGTTAGATCGAATGCACTACCAGTCTTTTCAGGCGCCCACATGAACTGCGTCGCACCCCATTCGTTACTGCCCGCCGCGCCATGCACCATCTCAATCGCAACAAGTCGGGTCGGGTTCATGAGCTTTTCGGTACGCGAAGCCGCATGGCCTGCAGGTACCATCGCACTGAGAAATGGCAAAGCGACAGTCGTGCCCATTCCCTTCAGAAACTTGCGGCGATGGATATGCTTTCCGGTGATGTATTTCATAGCTGTTGTCTCTTAGATGTATCTCTTTTCAATTTAGGGAGCGGCATCGACGCTCACTACCGTTGCCGTAGAGGGAATTCGTTTCATTCTGAATGCTTCGCTATCAACGACACCTTTAATAAACGAAGACACGCGATAACCATTCGCTTCTGCCTCTGCAACTATCTTTCGAATCGTCGGCATGTCGTAGTACTCGACACGGCGTCCCAGTGCATAAGCCATCATATTGCTGGCGAAGTTGCGAACGAGCGGTACAGGCATGCTGAGCAGCTCGGATTGTAATTCCCCCGGAGTAGCAACATCAGTGCCGTTGTAAAACGTGCCCAGCGTATCCAGCGGCATGCCATTCTCCCGAATTCGCCACTTGCCGGTGACATCGAAGTTGTCCAGCGCCAGACCGATCGGATCCATGAATTGATGGCAGGAATTGCAGGTTGGATTCGTTCGATGCATTTCCATGCGTTCCCGCGTCGTCAGGACCCTGCCTTCCTGCACTTCTGTAGTTTCATCAAGGTCCGGCACACCGGGCGGCGGCGGCGGCGGCGGTGTCCCCAGCAACACTTCCATGACCCACTTACCGCGCAGAACCGGTGAGGTCCGGCTGGCATGCGATGTCAACGTGAGAATGCTGCCATGCCCCAGCAGTCCCCTGCGATTGGGATCGGCGTGCTGCACCAGCCGAAAGTGATCGCCTGCAACATCGGGGATGCCGTAGTGCGCCGCCAGTGCTTCATTGGCGAACGTGTAATTCGCGGTAAACAACTCGAGGGCGGATTTGTCTTCTTTCACCAAGTGGTTGAAGAACATCTCTGTTTCAACCTGCATTGCGTCAGCGAGCTGCTGATTGAAATCGGGATACAACTGTCGATCCGGATTTACTTTTTCCAGATCTTCAAGGCGCAGCCATTGACCTGCAAAGCGCGGACCCAAGGCTTCGGCGCGCTGATCAGACAGCATCCGTTCCACCTGAGCGTCCCAGACGACGGGATCAGACAATTTTCCGCGTCGCGCAAGGCTGATCAGTACATCGTCCGGTGACGTACCCCACAGGAAATAGGAAAGTCGTGTCGCCAAGTCCAGATCGGTGAGCTGAAATATCTGCCCCGGTTGCGCATCACTCGGCGTTTCTTCCAGACGAAACACGAAATCGGGACTGGCGAGAATAGCTTGGAGCGCGGTCCGGATACCGTTTTCGAAACCGCCGATTTCTGCACCCTGGAAATAGAATGCGAGCAGATCCTCCATCATGGCCGGCTCAAATTTCCCTCTGTACGCCTGTTCGCCAATTCCAGAGAGAATTTTCTCGGCGCAGGACAGCTCATCTTTTTGCGATGTAGGACGGCAGCTGAAAATCTTTTCTCTGCTCGGTGTCGATGAAACACCGGTGGCGTTGTAGGGCCCCTCAATTGCTAGGTCCTTCAGATGAGCCGGTGCAGTAATGCCGTAGGCTCTGACACCGATCTGCCTGTCCACAAGCGACCAGTCATGCGGCGCCATCATGTCCTGCATCGGTCCTTCGTACTGTTTCAGGAATGCCGCGGAAACGCGATGCGGGCCGGCAGTCACAAAAATCGGCACCGACTTCATGTTCACGCCATTCGGGTCAGACACGTGCATCCACTGATCCATTTCCATCAACGCCATGCGCTCGCCGTCGATGGAAATTTCGATCTGTTCATCCCGCGTAGTCATTCCGAAGTATTCGCCGGTGGTCGTATGTTCGAATGCCATACGGAATACATACTCGCCATCGGCAGGAAAGTTGTGCACGACGCTTATACCGCCTCGCGTACCGAATGGGGCGCCTTCAATACGCTCCCACTGAGTCGTGTAACCGGAGTTAGTGTAGGTGGGGGAAGCAGGCGCTATGCTAGCGTCACCCAAGGCCAGCTGACTGATTTTAGCCGCGGCACTCAGATAGGAATTCAGTAGTGTCGACGAGAGAATCTGTACGTCGGCAATGTTGTCGAAATTACTGCTCTTGGTATCCAGGGGCAGGTAATCCGTGGCGTCAATGTCGAGCGCCAGCAAATCCTTGATGGCGGCCTCATACTCCGCCTGATTCAAACGTTGAAAGCTGCGGTGACCCGGATTCGGTTGCTCAGCAGCTGCGCGATCCAATTGGCTTTCCAGGCTCTCCACCAATGCTTCCATTACAGGCGCTGGCGGCTTAGGCATACCCGGAGGCGGCATCATGCCCGCGCGCAGCTTGACGATCATCTTTTCCGTAGTGGGCGCCAACGCTACGGCATTGGCAACGTCATAGTGCTGCAAGGTCAGGCCTGCAAATTGATCCTTCGTGATGTCGTTGTGACAGGCAGTACAGGTCGTTCGAATCGTGTTGGTGAGGTCTGCCGGCGTCAGTTCGTTTTCCGCAGCCGCGATCTGACTGCTTAACCCAAGGCCAAGCAAGATCGCGGAGACAATTGTGCGTCCTGTCCTCACTATCAGCGCTATCCTAACCAATACCTGTTCAAACTATTACCAATACCTGTTCAAGCCATTGGCGCTGATCAGGTATCACGGATCCGACTTTTTCTTCTTCCTTATTGAACTCTGTTGACACCTCGAATCCACGCCGTCCCCAGCGCCGAACAAAGGCAAGAATTCAATAAATATGAGCTTGCTACGAGCCCTGATTTTACTGCAACACCAGCGGGATTCCTATGGGGACCATATTCAGATTAAGTGATTGATTAAAATAACCTTTTTTTGCCGCCGATTTGCGTCAAAATTTCCCAGTTCCACCTTTCGTTCGAGAGACCGGCCAACGGGCAGTTGTTTTTCCGCCGGAAATTCCCTAGCGTCGGTGCATCTGCTACCCGTCTAAATTCAGGAGGACACCATGAAATTCCCGACGTTGCTGGCTTGTATCTCGCTCACGATGTTCCACACCACCGGCATTGCCGAGGACAGCGTTTTTCTCGAGGAACTGACCTGGACCGAAATCCGGGACATGATCGAAAATGGCACCACTCGCGTTCTCATACCGACGGCAGGAACGGAACAGAACGGCCCCCACATGGTGTTAGGCAAACACCGATACATCATCGAACATGCATCGGACCTCATTGCTCGGGAACTTGGAAGGACATTAGTGGCGCCGACCATGGTCTATGTGCCGGAGGGGAGCATCGATCCGCCGACTGGCCACATGCGTTATCCCGGCACCATCAGTCTTCCCAATGAACATTTCGTAAAAGTACTGGAATACACGGCTCGAAGTCTGGCAGCCCATGGATTTACTGACATCCTGTTTCTCAGTGACAGTGGTAGCAACGTGCGCGGAATCGTGGAAGTCACGGAAGCACTCAGCAGAGAATGGGTTGAGACTCCTGCACGTGCACATGATGTATCCGACTATTATGCTAACAACGGCATCCAAGAATGGCTGGAGTCGGAGGGAGAGACGCCTGACGCCATCGGAACGCATGCGGGTATCAAAGACACGTCACAGTTGTGGTATGTCAATCCACAGCATATTCGTACCGACAAACTTGCCTACGATGGCGGATTCGAGAACAGTGGAGTCAGGGGCGACCCGACTCGCGCGTCACGGGATCGTGGGCGGAAAGGGATCGAACTGAAAGTAGAAGCCGCCGTCCGGCAGGCCCGAATGCTGCTTAACAAAAGCCGTCGGCCGGTCGACGCGCTGGATTTCATGGATCATTCGACATAGTCGTTGCAGACAGGACTCGACACGATCAGAAAGGATGTTTTCTGCAGATACGCAGCAATCTCCAACTTAGTAGATAGTCGATTCCCTGAAGCTCCCAGGGGAGCTGACGCATTATCCTGCCATCAGGAAATCTTTTTCAGAATTAACCACATTTACTGTCGCCACACGCAAGACAGGTCATACACCCGTCCATCATCACGAGGGCGATTGTGTTGCACTTGCTGCAAAGTTGCGCGCCCTCGGGGTATTCGCTATTGGAGAACGCGTCCTGCTGTTTCTGGCTTTCCTCGAACTCAGCGCGTTTTTCCTGGATCAACTTCTGCTGCCCTTCATCGAGCTCCGTATGGGTCAGCAAACCGATAGAGATCAGGTGCTTTTCGACGATGTAGCCCAGCTCGGCAATGATGGACGGCATGAACTTGCCCCCTGGTTGCCAGTAGCCACCGCGCGGATCGAATACCGCTTTCAGTTCGTCGACGAGGAAGGTGACGTCGCCGCCCTTCCGGAATACGGCCGAGATAATACGCGTCAGTGCGACGATCCACTGATAGTGATCGAGGTTCTTAGAGTTGATGAAGACCTCGAACGGACGTCGCTTTTCGTGCTCAGTGCCTTCATTGAGAATGATGTCATTGATCGTGACGTACATCGC
>JAQWSV010000038.1 GCA_029243005.1 Woeseiaceae bacterium | reverse complement strand
CGATCAATACAAGGTTGGTTTCGAATGGTCTGAGCCCTGGCGATATGACCGTGTCTGGAAAGTTTTGGCTTCCCAAGAACAGCACACGCTGGCGGACTCCACAGCGCTGCAACGCGATTATCACGCCGAGCTAGCAGAACTGGCGATTGAACGAATTCCAGCCTCGGTCAGCGGTCCTGCCGCTGGAATGTTGCGCGGCTGGGATGGCGACGTGCAACCCGACTCGGGGCCCGCCGCCCTGTTCATGATCTGGCTTCACCGGCACCTGAGGCCTGCCCTGCAAATTCATGTGCTGCCGGAAGAGCCAGAATCGATGTCGCGAATGCAATTCCGCAATGTCCTGCGGTTGATGGAGGATCCGAGAAACGCCGCGATCATCGCAAGCACATTGCAGACTGCCTGGGCCGACACCCGAATTCTACTGGGTAACGATGTCGATGCCTGGGAATGGGGCACAATGCATCAGATTCGTTTCACCCATCCCTTGCTCCATCTCGCCGACCCGGAGCTGGCGGAACATATGGCCATGAAACCATGGCCACGCGGCGGCGGCGGATTCACAACCAATAACACGGGCTCCTACGATGCACGGCTCAAGGTCAATGCCGGCGGCTCCTATCGACAAGTTATTGACGTAGGCAATTGGGACGCCTCGACCATGACCAATGCACCCGGTCAGTCCGGTGACCCACGGTCGCCATTTTATGACAATTTGCTCGAGGGATGGGCAACGGAACAGTCGTTTCCGCTGCTATTCAGCCGGGAGAAGATACTGGAACGCGAGGCCTTTCGAATCGAACTACGGCCAGCCAATGATTAGAAATTTTCTAGATAACTTTTTTAATTGACTGTTTATTAAGCTTTTTTATAGTTCGAATAAAAATCGCAAGAAGGCCGTCAGGCATGCATGATGGCGTCTTCCACCCTTCCCCAGCAAGCTCCGCCAGGGATCCGGAACACATTCTCCATTCAGCCATACAGGGAACGCGGACCCGCCATACGGATACGCCCACTCTCGAATACATGGATGACCGATGACCCTGCGAAAACCACGATCGTAGACTGGAAGATCACATTTGTCGGCGGTATGAGCATCGCGGGAGTGCGACTAGCATGGCATGAGCCATGTGAAGGCGGCCGTCATCGATGGCCGAGCTGCGGTTGGCAGTGCGACCGTCAACAAGCTCAGTCTCCCGGTCAAAAAAGAAATTGAACCTGACAACATCTCACGCTCTAACTGTATATGCCCGGGTCAACAAGATATTTGTCCCGAATCTTGCTGCATCCATCGAGATCAATAAACCCGTGCAAATATCGCTTCAGACTCGGCTGATGCCGCTGGTCGTTGACGAGGTGCTAAACCAGATGCGTATTAAGAATCAATCACATTCAGCGCATAGTTTGAGGGTGCGAATGTCTGCATTCCGAGCTAAAGTGACGTTGATTATACTTCGGGGGACGCACGCATGGTCGTAGTCACCAGCCTCATCGCGTTTGCGGTTTTGCTTGGCATGCTTCTCTTGTTTTGCCGCAACACCAGAAAGAAAGCAACCAGACCGAAGTCCGAGCAGCACAAAAAGCAGGCAAGCGTGAAAAATACCCGGTTTCACGCAGTGTCGATTCGTTTCGCGACCGATGCTTGCGAAGCGGCGAAAAATCTGGAAAGTCGACGGTTCCTTTCTTCCGTGGCGCCCAGGATTCCTCTGCCGGATTGCGACGCGGCCGAATGTAAATGCCGGTTCAAGCACCACACTGACCGGCGTGCCGGTAACGACCGACGCGACGCTTGGGGCCGGGGCTTTGCCGGACCCTTAACGGGGCAGTATCCGAAAGAACAAAGGAAAGGCGGCGATCGCCGCGGCAATACACCTGGCGAGTAATTCGACCGGGCATTAAAAAGGGCCGCAGATGGAGTCTGCAGCCCTGTATCGATTACCTACCAATTAGTAATTGGTGTCGGCAATCATTGCCTCGAACTGAGCAAGTTGCTGCTCATAGATGACACGTTTTTCGATCAGATCGACAATTTCCGCTTTGATCCCACCGGTTCGTTCTGACAGTTCTTTCAGGTCGTTCAGCAGCAGAGCGCGATCTTCTGCCGTGGTTTCATTGTTAATAAGGTCCGCCTCAATCTGGCGAATGCGGTTTTCCGTGCTCTCTAGCTCTACCTCCCTGGCATAAATCTGGTAATTCGCGTTATTTACCTGTGACTGCAGGTTGTAGAGTTTTTGGCCTGTATTGAATGCATCGACAAAATCCGGCTCCATATCGCCCGGGCATACGCCGTTGTATTGCCCACCGCTGGCACCTAGGTTGAAGCCTCGGGAAGGCTGGCAGAAATGTCTTAATCCGTCACGGCGACCTTCCTGATACGCGACGAGGTCAGGGGTTACGCCATGCTTGGCACAAGCTCTGCGATGTTTACCAAGACGATCAGCGGTGTAGCCCATCGAGCCATCTTCATAGCCGATCATGTGCCAATCGCCCATCGCACATTCGTCGGCACTCATCGTGGCACAGCCGCTCAGTCCGAGCAGCGATACGATGGAAATAATTCCTACCAGTTTGCTGTTCATTTCTCGTCCCACTTTGGCATGTTGACCCTGAAAATGCCCTTTAAGTCAAAAGCCACACTGACAGCGCGATTCCATTCCGGACTGTGACCAGCATCACGTATCATCATAATCCGTTGAAGTGCCGGCCAATTCAAGAAACCCGGCGGCCGGTCAATATGATACAGGTCACAGCGACAAGACGTTCTTATAAATGAAGACATCGAGTCGATATACAAAAAACCGACGGCGCGCTGCATGCGATTTACCAGCGACCGACGCTCAGAGCGCTTGCAGACGCTCCGGCAACTGATCTTTCTCCAGAACTTCGCTGAACTCGTCGGCCATGTGCCGGCACTCCGAAACAACAGATCGCCAGACTTTACGCCGCAGCTCCGGCGACATCGTCTGGAAATCGGTGCGGTCCGGAATCTTGCCGTTCGGCAGATTAGCGACAAATTCGTCCGACGGTGCGATGAGAACGGTCCGGTCAACGTTCTCGCCCCGATTCTGCCGCCAGCTCAGCTTCTTGTCGAACCAGCCCGGTTTCAGATAACCATAAAAATGCGGAAACAGTGTCAGCTTGCCGCCCGCACTGGTTGGAATATCTAGGTGATAGTCGATGATCCCACCATCACGATAAATGCCGGGCGTTGCTCCCACAATATTTCTGACGCCATTCAACACCAGTGGTATCGCTCCCGAAGCCCGAATCGAATCGCCCAGATTGACAGGCGTCAGCACCGTTTGCTCAAGCGGAAAGCCTCCAATATTGTAAAATGGTGATGGATCGCGGTCATCGTAAAAAATACTGCGGACGAAGAAGAAGCCGAGCGATTTCCTGCTGATGACGTTGGCCGCTGCAGCGAGAACCAAGCCGGCACTGAGCGCAAATGGCCGTTCGCTGGCTGTCAGGGATCTTGCCCTGACCGTGATTACATGAGTTCGGAGAACAGGGTGCGAAAGAACCTCAGAGGCACCATTCTCCCCCAGTATCTCTGCGAGGATCTCTTCGCTGCGCGCGCTGATTTCATGAATATCTGGATTCTCGCTGTAGCCCTGTTCTAGGTAGGCTTCCTCAAATCGGTCGATGGCCTCGAGCGGCTGCTCTTGCGCGTAGCAGGCGAAACGCCAGGAGCCGATAGATGAACCGACAAGGTGAACGGGCGCCGTCAGTATTGGCAAGATGCGATCGATGACCACACGATCCAATTGACTCAGGACAAGCCATTTGGCGCCACCCGATGCGCCAGCGATCGTCCCGATCTGATCAGCGCTAAAACCGTCGCGTTGAATCATTTTCAGGGCGCCGGGCCCGGCAAGAAATTGCAAGGAAGATTTTTGTCGCAAGGCTGCAGGCCAGTGCAAGGACAGCACATGATTGTGCCGTTTTTCTGCCCGACAGCAATACTTTTCCGCCGGTTTTTTTTGAAGCCAGGACCAGTCGTTACCGATGTGATCAGATTCACGATGTACAATGTGGCCTATAGTCTTATGGAACAACGGCGGCGAATAAGCAGCCGGCCTGACAGGGCCAAGTGCTGGCTGCGGGAAGAACCTCATGAAAGCCAAACGAATTAACCGGATCACTCGTACAGCCTGTGCTGCTCTGCTGGGCATCGCGTGCACGGCTGTCCTCGCCGACAAGAAATTACCGCTCTACGTCGCGGAAGGTGGCACTGATAGCGGTGATTGCACAACGCTGGCCTCACCGTGTGCATCGATCAGCTATGCACTTGGCCGTGCAGGGAAAAGCAGCCAAATTCGGGTCGCGGCCGGTCGATATCCGATCATGGATGCCACTGATGTCATTCGGATCGTCAGCGGTGCAACGAACATTGTGGGTGGTTACCGTTTTAGCGCGAACAATCCCAACGACCGCAGTGGCACAACAGTGCTCGTCGGGGTACCGCCCGCTTACCGTGAACAGCTGTCCGCGCGCGGCTTTGACATAGTCGCCGACCAGAAGGGCATCTCGACCGTGGCGCTAAAAGAACTTACCCGAATCAAGACAGCCCAGGACAGGCTAAAATCCGGTGTTGCGGCTGCTAACTGCGTCGGCGGCATGGCCAGCGGCCTGCCCTGCTCCGACGTCGACCTGTTGTCGCATATCGGTCACGCAGATATCAGCGCTGTACCGCAGGCCGGCAACGATATCTGGGGATTTGTCGACCTGAATACCCATCGCGAATACGCCATCGCCGGCTATAACTCCGGCACGGCGGTGTTTGATGTCACCGATGCGACAACCCCAAAGGAAGTCGGCTTCATCGATGGCCAGAGCGAGATCTGGCGCGATATCAAGGTCTACCAGTACTACGACAGTGCTGCCAGTCGCTGGCAGGCGTACGCCTATGTGTCCACGGACGGCTCAACGACCGACGGGTTGTTCGTCATCGACCTGACCGGGCTGCCGCACAGTATCTCGCGTGTGAACTATCCCAGCGACATTCTCAGCGCACACAACGTGTACGCTACCAACACGGATTACAGCACCGGCATTTCGCTCACAGGGGACACACCAACCTTGATTCTTGCGGGATCCAATTTAGGTATCGGTCAATACCGATCATATTCCCTGGCCAATCCCGCGGCACCCGAGTTCATCGCAGGTGCCAACGGCGCAGGCTACATGCACGACGCGTCGTCGGTCATTATCACGGACAGCCGGAAAGATACGCAGTGCGTCAATAGCACGACCCATTGCGAAATCCTGCTGGACTATAACGAAAATGCGGTCGAGATCTGGGACATCACCAATACCTCCAGCCCGGTTCAACTGAGCACAACGCCTTATCCTAATATCGGCTATGTGCATTCGGGGTGGTGGTCGGAAGATAAACAATTCCTGTTTGTCCAGGACGAAACAGACGAGATGCAATTCAACCTGCCGACCACGCTGCGGGTTTTCTCGATGACGGACTTTCGCGCACCGGTATTGTTGCCCGGCTGGACGGGATCGACCAACGCAATTGACCATAACGGTTTTGTCCGCGGCAATCGCTACTACATGTCCAACTATAGTCGCGGCCTGACGGTCCTCGATATCACGGACCCAGCAAATCCGGTAGACGCCGGCCGACTCG
>JAQWSV010000024.1 GCA_029243005.1 Woeseiaceae bacterium | reverse complement strand
AATCACCATCGGCGACAACGCCTGGAAATCGCGGTAGTCCATCAGGCCGCGCACACCCTTCAGGAACGTCAGGACACCATCGAGCACGGGCATACCATCCCGGGTCAGTTCGACTGTCAGCGGATCGCCAATCGGGCCCTGGCGCGAACCGACCAACGCGACCGATTTTCTGCTGGCTTCGCGTGCCGAGCGCATATACCCGTCGTACTGGGGATAGAGGCGGCCGTCCGGGCCACGGTCGTGGATGAGCGCGCCCAGCGCGGCACCCTCATCCTGCATCAGGATGGTCAGCATCTGCGTCATCCTTTCCGTCCAATCGTCCCCACCGCGACTCCACACATCGAGTGGATTCACCGCGGGTAACTCCGGGTCCAAGACAGCTTCCAGCTTGGCGACAGTTTCCGCAGACAATTCGGCCATAGGAACGCCTGCTTGTTCCGCGAGATCGACAGTTAACTGCTGTTGGCCACCGGAGTCATGCATGCTGACAAGGTCGCCGGGACCGATCGGGTTCATCTCGGCAAACAGGATCATTGTCGAGGCCATTTCGTCCTGATCATCTACGCGATGCACACCATAACGATCAAAAAGCGCTTCGTAAGTCGCATCGTCGCCTGCCATCGTACCCGAATGCGAGATCGCCAATTCGGCAGATTTTCGCGTTTTGCCAACCTTGATAGCGACTATGGGAACTTTTTTCGCAGCGGCTTTTCGGAGCGCGGCTCGAAAACGGCCAGGGTTTATTGCCGTTTCGATGAACAGCCCGATGACGCGCGTCTCCGGCAGGTCGAGGGCGAAATCAATATACTCGTCCACCGTCACGGATAACTCGTTACCGGTGGACACAGCAAGATTTGCGCGCAATCGCGATTCCATATCGATGATGCCGGACATCCCGCATCCTGACTGGCTGATCAGGGTCGCGTTACCATCCGGCGGATGTTTGCGGCTGTCAAAGCCGCAACCCCAGACTTTGTCGCGAATGTTGTAAAAGCCCATGCCATTACCGCCGCAGACCAGCGTACCGGCAGCGGCGAATTTCGCACGCAGACGCTCTTTCAGGGGCGGATCTTTGTCGTCGTCCAAGTAGAGGGACGAATGAATCACAGCCGCGGGAATGCCTTTCGTGATCACCTCATCGACTGTTGATTCCAGACGGTGGTCGCCGACCGCAAATATGGCTAGGTCAGGCACCTCCGGTAACTCGGTAATCGATGCAAAACAGGGTCGGCCACGCACGTCATCGTAGCCAGGATTCACCGGATAGATTCTGCCTTCGAAACCTGCACGCTCGAGATTGCGCAGCGCCCAGTCGCCCATCGTATCGGCCCGTCGGGACGCGCCAATGACCGCGACGGAGCGCGGCCGAAGTAGCGGATCAAGCCGATGCGACACAGCGAATGCCGCGCCTTAATACGGCTCCGGCGGCGTAGACCGCTTGCGCGGTGGATCCCAGAACGGCTTGTCGACGACCGTCGCTTCCGCCATCACCCGCGACCAGTGCATCTCACGCTGGTAGTAGATCTCTACCCAAAGTTTGTCGCCGACATTTCCGTGCGGCGTGCGAACAGTGCCGAGTGCGATGTTTTGCTTGCAGACCGGCGACCACATTGCCGAGGTCACGAAGCCGCATTCCTTGCCGCCGTTTTTCTTCGGAAAGATGAATGCCTGGTGCGCTTCCTTGTTGCCTTCGATGTCGAGCTTGACAAGACGCCAAGTCGAACCGTTTTTCTTCTCATCGAGCAGCGCCCGACGACCGTTGAAACAGGGTTTAGAGAAATCGACGAGCCATTCGAGACCCAGTTCGAGCGGCGACCGTGCACGACCCGTCCGCACCGTCGTATGCGCCGGCAGGAACTCTTCGAACGGCGCAAGGAATCCCGCCTCGATGCGCGCATGCTCCAGCGCCGCTGTGCCCATCGCCATGATGCCAAAGTGCTTGCCTGCCTCGAACAGGGCGTCCCACAACTCAATCGCTCTGTCATTCGTGATCCAGAGCTCATAACCCAGGTCGCCGGTGAAGCCGGTGCGCGACACCATGATATCCGTGCCATTGAAATCATAGTTTGCAAGCCCGAACGGGCGCAGCTGATCGATACCCGACAATCCCAACTCGTTCAGTATGCTGAACGACGTTGGCCCCTGTAAGGCCAGGCCGCAGATTTCCTCGGTCTCGTCAACAATCGTCACGTCCATGCCGATGGCCGCAGCTTTGAACCAGGCCATGTGCCGTTCCTGCGAGCAGAGGCGGTATTCACCTTCCTGCAGATGAAAAATAGTGCCGTCATCGATGACGTGCCCGCCATCATCGCACCAGACCGCATAGGCAACCCGACCCGGCTTGATCTTGCGCATGTTGCGCGTGACCAGGCGGTCCAGGAAGTCGAGCGCATCAGGTCCCGTGATGCGGTACTTCGTCATCGGTGTGATGTCGAAGGCCCCGGCGGAATTGCGCGTCGCAAAATACTCGAGGGTCGTATCGTAAAACCCGTCAGCGCTGGAATAGCCTTTCCACTCGTGCCAGCGATTCAACCGGTCGATTTCCGCCTGCCGAGGATAGAACGGTGACTGGTAACGACCCAGGTCTACTTCGGTTACCGTCATGCTGATTTCTCCTGCTTGAGGATGGCCCGTGCCGCATTGCGGCCCGGTGCACCGCTGACGCCACCACCTGGATGGGCGCCGGCTCCGCACAGCCAAAGCCCGTCGATGGGCATCCTGTACTGCTGCGAACCGCCGATAGGACGCGTGAAGAGGAACTGGTCGAGTGCCAACTCACCATGGTGCCAATGGCCGCCATTGATATGAAATTGTTTCTCGATGTCCGCCGGCGTCAACAGCTCGGACGCTGTAATCCGCCCGGCCAGATCGGGCATATAGTCAGTCATCGTATCGACGACGACTTGCTGAAATGCGTCACGCGTCTCATCGGACCAGCCCGCACGCAACTCCCAAGGCGCATACTGGACGATGGCGGACAGGACATGCTTGCCAGCCGGCGCCAAGCTCGTATCACGGAATGTGGGGAAACTGATTTCGATCGCCGGTTTCTCGGACGTCTCACCGTACTTCGCATGGTTGAAGGCGCGCTCTACATAGACTTCATCCGGCGCAATGACAAATCGCTCGCCGAACTCGCGTTTATGAACGCCATCGATAGTCGGCAATCCGTCCAGTGCAAGATGCAGTTTCGCCGCGTTACCTCGCATGCGGATATGGCTGACCCGCCGCGTAAAGCCAGTTTCGAGGTTCTTCGTTCCGACTAGGCACATCATGGTCGATACAGGGTCAGCATTCGAAACGACCATATTGCTCTCGAAGATCTCCCCACCTTGCGTTTCAACGCCCCTGACCCGTCCGGCATCGATGACTATTCGCTTCGCCGCCATGCCGGTACGAATGACTGCACCGTTGCCACGTGCCGACTGTGCCAGCGCGTCGGTGACCATGCTCATACCGCCAGCGGGCTGGCTCAACTTGCCGTGTTGTCCGGCCAGGCGATACAGGTAGGTAAGAATCGTGTTGGGCGATCGCGGTCCGAGGTGCGTACCCAGCACGGCATCGAGACTCAATGCGCCGCGCAACAAGCTACTATCGAATCGCTCGACCAGCTCGTCACGAATGTTCATGCCGATTAGGCGCAGGAACTCCTGCATTTCTGTCCGACCGAGGCGTCGCACGTCGAAGCCGAGTTGGGCGAGATTCAGCATATCCGCTTTGCTGGCATCCTTGGCCAGGCGCGCCGGCGTGCGGTTGAAATAAGTCCGCAGCAGATCGGAGAAACGCGTCATACGTTTGTAGAACTCACGATAACTGGTCGCGTCGTCTTCGCTGACGCCCGAGACGGTATCGCCATTGATACGAACGTGTTCGCCGCCGGTCCCCAACGACAGCGTACCTATGTCATCGGCGGCAAGCTTGATCTTGAGCCCGAGGTCTTTTTCTACCTGCGGCTGTAGCTGGTACAACAGGTGGGCGCAGGCCGAGGAAGAATAGCCCTCCGCGAATTCCCGGGTAACAGCTGCTCCACCAACCTGGTCATTGGCCTCCAGCACCAGCAACTTTTTTCCTGCCTTGCCGAGTAGCGACGCACAAACCAGTCCGTTGTGGCCCGCGCCAATTACGATGGCATCGTATCGTTCACTCATCAGTCATCACCAAAATTGACCGGCGTAATATCCGGACGCTTCAAATCTGTAAGGATTTCGCGGGCTGCGTTACAACCCGGTGCCGCCATAATACCGCCACCCGGGTGGTTGGATGAGCCGCACATATAGAGCCCGCCAACCGGGCCACGGTACTGCGCGTAACCGGGAATCGGGCGATTGAATAGCAACTGGTCCATCGTCAGTTCACCGTGGAAGATATTGCCTTCCGTGATGCCGATCTCGTCTTCAATGGTGCTCGGCGTCCGAACCTCCATGTGCAGGATGAGGTCCTTGAAGTCCGGGCTGTATTGCGCGATCTGATCAATGACGGTCTCGCCGAACTGTTCTTTTTCTTCCTCGGTCCAATCGCGCCCTTCGATCTTTGCGGGGCAGTACTGCACAAAACAGCTCATGAAATGCTTGCCAGGCGGCGCCATGGTCGGATCGGTGACGGTCGGCAAGACCATATCGATATAAGGGTCCTTGGACCAGGTGCCATCCTTCCAGTCGTCGTAGGCGCGCTCCATGCGTTCCATGGAATCGATGAAATGCATGTCGCCATCGAGCAATGGACTGCCCTTCGGCAATGCCGGGAAGGAGGGACGACCGTCCAGCGCAATATTGACCTTGCCGGAGGAACCGCGAATCTTGAAGTTCTTGACACGGTTGTAGAACGTCTCATCGAGATCGTTCTTGTCCATGCACTTCAGGAACGTATTCTTGACATCCATCGCTGACACAACGATGGGTGCGCTGATTTCCTCACCGGTACTTAATGCGACGCCGGCGGTCTTGCCATTCTTGACCAGGATCTGTTCGACACCGGAAACCGTGCGCAGCTCGCCGCCGTAGGACTGGAACGACTTGCTGAGCGCTTCCGCAACCGCGCCGGTGCCGCCGCGCGCATAACCCCAGGCACCTATGTTGCCGTCGACTTCGCCCATGTAGTGATGAAGCAGAACGTACGCTGTGCCGGGAGAGTGGATACCGAGCGCCGTACCGATAATGCCACTGCCCGACAAAGCGGCCTTGATGACGTCGGTCTCGAAGTACTCATCGAGGTATTCGGCGACACTCTGTGTCCAGAACCGGATCGTATCGTACATGCGCTCTTCGCCCATCTCGACGAACTTGGCGCCAAGATAGGCAAGCTCCTTGAGATCTTTCGGTTTGAACGATGCAGGATCCGGCGGGGTCCGCAGCAGGAATTCGCGAATAAACTTGCACTGGCGCATAACATCGGCTGAATAACGCTCGTAAGCGTCAGCATCAGCCTTCGAAAACCGCGCGTACTCGCGGTAGTGCACTTCGTGATCGGCATAGCTGCCCAGGAAGTCGCCATTCTCCATGAACACGGCGCCACCACCATAAGGTGTCACCTGCAGTCCGTGTCTTGACAACTCCAGGTCGCGGTAAATCTCCGGGCGCAGCAAACTACAAACGTAGGAGCAGTTCGAATAGAACCAGTCCTTGTACAGATTGCGGCTGACGGTCGCGCCACCAATGTAGTCGTTTTTCTCAACGCAAAGCACGTTGAGGCCAGACTTGGCTAGGTATGCGGCATTGGTCAGGCCGTTATGGCCTGCGCCAACGACAATGGCGTCATAACTTTTCATTCTCTGAAGTCACCCGATTTTCGCAGAGTTTGCTGCCGTCTTTTTCGTTATCACGTCGGTGAACGCGACTCGCGATGTAATGTCCATCGCGCGCCCGTCTTTGTCCAGCGCGCCTCGGCAAAATTTCACATCATGAACAGCACGCCTGCGACTCCAACGTGCCGCCAGCACAGCTGTTAAATCCAAACTATTGAATGAATAGTCATTCATTTGACCACCGATTTCAACGCGATAGATCACTCAAAAGTAACCAGCAGATTCCCAAGCTCCTCCGGACGAATCCTATGAACTGGAGGGCCAGATACCGCCGAGCTCAGAAGCGGCATGGGGACTACTGCAGGTGTGGCGCCCGGCGTAGCTCGTGCAGAACCCACGCCAGCCAGCGCTGCTCGCTGCGTTCCATCCCGGATAGCAGGCCTGGCTGATAATATCGCGAACGCACGCCTTTCCAGTTATCGACGATGATTTTTTCGTCCGCGTAGGTGGTGAGGTCCCAAAGCCACATCAGGTCAGCCACGTTATAGTCCTTGCCCTCCTCCGCGTCGCCACGCACGAACCAGAAAACCTTACATTCGCAGTTCTCGAGATCGACCGGCGTGAAGACATAGCCAACAACGTGGTCACTATAGGCGAGAAAGAAATTAACCGGTCCAAACGCGATATCCGATGCGCCGCCATCATAGTCCGTGAGCTCACCGAGTAACGGTGCGATGGGCTCGCCATCCTTGCTACCGGTCTTGTAATCTTCAAACAATGCGGAACGACTGTAGGAATATCCCTGCTCGCCCTCTGGCGCCAAGAATTCATTCCGATCGATCTCCATGTCCGTGATGCCACAGGCCGACATGCGGTCACGCATGTTGCTTTGAACGCGCTCGTACTTTTTGTCGTCGAGCATCAGGGTATGCATCTTTGCGTAATCGACGTGAGCAGACGCACAGTGATAGCACTCTTGGTAATTCTCGACTGCGAGCTTCCAATTAGCGGCAATCGGATACGTCTTTGTGGCAGCGACTTTCAAATTTGGGAAACCGAACATCGTCATCGGCACCTCGAGGTCGCGGCATGCTGACTCAAGTGTCGGCGGATCGTCGCAGAAGCAGATGAAAATCAGTCCGTGAACACGGGCAATGGAAACCGTGTTGAGGCCGTAGTCCTCGCGGTGAAACTCATCAGGCATGTCTCGCATGCCGACGAGTTCACCTTCGGAGTTGTACACCCAGCCATGATACGGACAGGTGAATTTGCGAGTGTTACCCGTCTCCTCGAGACAAACGAGGGAGCCCCGGTGCCGGCAGACATTCGCAAATGCCCGGATCAGGCCGTCCTGCCCGTGCACGATGATGGCCGATTCGTTCTCAACATTGACAACCTTAAAATCACCCGGATTCGCGAGCTCGGATGCATGCGCCGCAAATATCCAGTTGCGCATGATTATCTGGTCCAGCTCAAGCTGATAGATTTCCGGATCCGTATAGAAACGCTGCTCGAGTGACCAGCCAGGCTTCTGGCAGGCAATCAGTTCACGAATGGGTCGTTTGTTCGGCATAGCCATACACTAACAGGTCAGCAATTACGTTATTCTAGATTGCTGGTTTCATTGTCAGAAACCAGCGTTTCACCCTGTGAATCCCGCGCTTAACCGGGCGATGATTCTTTGCCCGGACCAGTTGAGCTCAAGATGCCAAACGGATCGCACAACAATGAGAACGCGGCCTCGGCTGTAACCCGGCACTTCCGTGCGCCCGGTCGCATCAACATTATTGGTGAACACACCGATTACAACGACGGCTTTGTCCTACCGACCAACACGGCGCTTTACACGACCGTTTCTGCGGTTGGGCGTGCAGACTACTGCATCAGTGCGACGTCCGAAGCCTTGCGGGACCGGGGAAAATTCCGGCTTGGCAATAATAAGTTATCGACGATGCCGCAATGGCTAACCTACATTGCCGGGGTTGCTGCGGAGCTCGAAAAGGAGGGCGTACCACTAACGGGCGCAGCCCTCGACATCGACGGCGACCTGCCCATCGGCGGTGGGCTGAGCTCATCGGCCTCTCTCGAACTCGCGACAGCAAGGGCATTTATGGCGCTCGCGGGTGTCGACCTGGACATCGATACGCTGGCAACAGTTTGCCAACTCGCCGAAATACACCATGCCGGCGTCAACTGCGGAATCATGGACCAGTACTCGGTGGCGGGAGGCAAGCCAGGTGCGGCGATGTTGCTGGATTGCCGCAGTTTGGAAACGAAGTTTGTCGCATTGCCGGATACGCTCTCGATGGTTGTCACAGACAGTGGCGTCAAACATCAACACCCGGAGAGCGGTTACAACGACCGGGCAGCCGAGTGCATGAAAGCTGTCAGCTTGTTGCAGCAGGCGAATTCAGGAGTCCGTGCGCTGCGCGACGTGAACACCGATCAACTGGACGCGGAAAAGTCACGGCTGGGCAATGTACTGTACCGACGCGCGCGCCATGTTGTCAGCGAAAACACACGAACACTGGCAGCGTACTCTGCACTCGCTGAAGGTGATGTCATTGCGCTCGGAGCGCTGGTTCGCGCCTCGCACGATAGTCTTCGCGATGACTATGACGTCAGCTGCAAAAGTATCGAGATGCTGATCGAGCTAACGGCGGGTTGTGACGGCGTGATCGGATCCCGCATGGTCGGTGGCGGCTTTGGTGGTTGTGTATTGTCGATTGTCGAAAAGAAAGCGACTGAATCCGTCGTCAAGCGTATTCGCACGGACTATGGAAATATCATCGGTTGTGAGCCGTGGGTCCATGTGGTCTCAGCGGCCGGCGCCGCAGGAGAGTTCGAACCGGAATGAACCAGCCCGAAACATCGCACGCCCGCAAGAACCTGCTTACCGGCGAGTGGGTCCTGCTGTCACCGCACCGATTGGAACGCCCTTGGCAAGGCAATGTAGATCAGCCCGAGGCGGCATCACTACCGGCGCATGACCCGGATTGCTTCCTCTGCCCGGGCAACCGGCGTGCGAATGATGTAACCAACCCCGACTATGTCGGCACATTCGTTTTCGATAACGACTTCTCCGCACTGGCCGCCGACAGTCACGTCAGGGCGTCGGCATCGCCGCTTCTTCTCGGGCGACGGGAACGCGGACATTGCAAAGTCATTTGCTACACCGAAAGACATGACTGGCGCCTGTCCACAATGCCCCTCGATGCGATTCGTGATGCGATCAAAACGCTTACGCGTGAATTTGCTGCCCTGGATGAACGAGAGGACACGGCATATGTACAAGTGTTCGAGAACCGTGGCCGCATGATGGGCTGCAGCAATCCCCATCCGCACGCGCAAATCTGGGCAACCGAACACCTGCCCACTGAAGTCAGCAAGGAACTCGATCAACAATCGAAATGGCTCGATGAATACGGGACGCCACTACTCTGCGACTATCGCTCTACGGAGCTGGATGATGGCGCTCGCCTGGTCGCCGCGAACGATCACTTCGTTGCGGTCGTGCCTTACTGGGCGACCTGGCCGTTCGAGACGCTCATTCTGCCCATGCGTCACTTCGGCGCACCGACCGACATGACCAGCGACGAGACTGTGGCGTTTGCGAGCATTTTGCAGACGGTGCTGCCTGCCTGCGACAAACTGTTCGAAACTGCGGCGCCGTACACGATGGGTTTTCATCCCCGACCATCGGACGGGCAACCACATCCCGAATGGCTGTTTCACGCCCATGTCTATCCGCCGCTGCTGCGATCGTCGAGCGTTCGGAAACACATGGTGGGCTTCGAGATGCTCGCGATGGCGCAGCGTGACATCACGCCGGAATCTGCGGCGAAGCAGTTGCGCGCGCATTGCTGACGATCACTCCATCGATAAGTTCCGTATGATGCAGGCAAGCCAGGCCCGCTTCTCATAACAATAAAGAGTAATAGAGATGCACCTCGAAATGCTGGATTTCACTGTCGTTGCTATCTACGCCATTTCGTTGCTGGTGCTCGCGCAGTTGGTGTCCCGTGAGAAGGCCGGTCACCAGAAAAACACTCAGGACTATTTCCTTGCTGGCCGTGCCCTACCCTGGTGGGCAATTGGCGCGTCATTGATCGCGGCCAACATCTCCGCCGAGCAGATCATCGGCATGTCAGGATCAGCTTTCGTCATGGGCATCGCGATCGGTGCCTACGAGTGGATGGGCGCGATCACCCTGATTATCGTCGGCAAGTACCTGTTGCCCGTATTCCTGGAGCACCGCATCTACACGATGCCGCAGTTCCTCGAGCAGCGATTCGATGCGCGCGTGAAGACAATCCTCGGATTGTTCTGGCTCGGTGTTTATGTGTTCGTCAACCTGACATCGATCCTCTGGCTTGGATCGCTCGCGATCAATACCGTCACGGGACTCGACCTGACCTGGGCCCTGTGGCTGCTCGCAAGCTTCGCGACCGCCTATTCTCTTTACGGCGGTCTTAAGGCGGTCGCAATGACAGACATTATCCAGGTCGTTCTGCTGGTGTTTGGCGGTTTGCTGATCGCCGGTATTTCTCTGAATGAGATCTCCAGCGGCGAGGGCGTCATCGCCGGCTTCGGACTGATACTGGAGCAGGCGCCGGACAAATTCGACCTAATACTCTCGAAAGATAATCCCAACTACGTCAGTCTGCCCGGGGTATCCGTCCTGGTTGGCGGCATGTGGGTAATGAATTTGTCCTACTGGGGCTTCAACCAGTACATCATCCAGCGAGCGCTCGCGGCCAAAGACAGCCGGGAGGCGCAGAAGGGTATCGTTTTCGCCGCTTTCCTGAAGATGCTCATGCCGGTGCTCGTCGTACTGCCCGGTATTGCCGCCGTCATCCTGACACCTGATCTCGACGCGCCCGACAAAGCGTATCCGGAGATCATGAAGTTACTGCCGGCCGGGCTAACCGGGCTGGTGTTTGCTGCACTGATTGCCGCGATCATTTCTTCGCTGGCGTCGATGATGAACAGCATCTCGACCATTTTCACGATTGACATTTATGCGCAATTCAGCAAAAAGGCGCATTCGGAAACCGGCCTGGTGAAGACGGGCCGACTCGTCAGTCTCACCGCCATTATCATCGCGGCCCTCGTGGCTCGCCCCTTACTCGGGCAGTTTGACCAGGCGTTTCAGTACATCCAGGAATTCACCGGCTTTTTCACGCCGGGCGTCGTCGCGATATTCCTGCTGGCAATATTCTGGAAGAACACAACGGCGAACGCTGCCATCACGGCTGCCTTCGGCTCCTTCCTGATTTCGACCGCCTTCTGGGTGTGGTTGCCATCCCTGCCTTTTATCGACCGGGTAGGCATCGTCTTCCTACTGTGCGTTGTGATCGGCATGCTGGTCTCGCGCCTGGAATCAAAAGCCGATCACCCGGATGCCATCCAACATTCGTCGATCGATACATCGACATCGAAAAGTTTCAATCTCGCATCGCTCGTCATCCTGATGATGCTGGTCGCCTTGTATGCCACCTGGTGGTAAGGAAACCGGCAACTAACGCACCCGGTTGCCGAAACCGTCCCAGATTTCCACAGGTCCGTAATTCAACGACCGGATCTTATGTTCTATCTCGTTGAGATCACCGACGATCACCCACGTCAATTCGTCCGGTCTGATGACTTCTCGCGCACGATTGTTGACGCCTTCCAGCGTTACCGCGTCGACACGCCCCGCGGTGTTCTCAGCATAGTCATACGGCAGTCCGTAAGAATCAGACGCGATCATGCTGCTCAGAAAACCACGCTTCGACGCGAAGCGACCGGGCAACGATCGTGTTCGATTAAGTTTGACGCGCTCCAGTTCTGCCGGCGTTGCCGGACGCGTGGTCACGTACTCTGCATACTCACGCATGATCTCCTTCAGACTCTCCATCGTCTTGTCGGTCTGGACGCTGCCAGCGATAACCAGTGCCTGATCGCCGGTGGCAACCCTCAGGATTCCCGAACTCATGCCGTAGGACCACGCCTTGTCCTCGCGCAAATTCATATTGATACGTGCCTCGAAGTCGGCACCGAATACCCCGTTTACAACGGTCAGCTCCGTATTACCCTCAGCATCGAACGGCGCGAGCGAATGGCCTGCGCGAATCGTGCTTTGCGGCGCACCAGGCTGGTCGACGAGGATCACGCGCGGCCCGGATGAAATTGTCTCACCGACCGGACGCTTCGCGGACGCGCTCTTTGCGCGCCAGCGGCCAAAAGATGCTTCGAGGACTGCGGTTGCCGTGTCGATGTCGATGTCACCGATCATGAATACGGTCATGTTGTCGGGCGCAATTTCACGTGCATGAAATTCTTCGATCCGCTCGCGGTTCAGGTTTTCGGCAAGATCCGGCGTCCATACACCACCCAGCGGATGATCGGCTCCATAGAGGGCGCGCCGATATAACCCGGTCGCATTTCTCGCCGGATTGCGCTGTATGTTCGTCAGATAAGCGAGTATCTCTTGCTGGAACTTGGCCAGCTCCTCTTCCGGGAACGTCGGGTTTTCCAGGATTTCTGCCGCGATGTCGAGCGACGCCCGGAGATTGCTGCTCAGGATACGGTAGTCGAAGGAGCTGTTCTCGATGTTCGCGGACATCTGCGATCCCATCGCAATACGGTCTTTTTCAGCAGCCAGTTCGTTGGCATCCCAACGCTCGGTGCCTCTTTGCATGAGCGCAAACACGGCGTCGGAAATGCCCGGCGCGTCCGGCGTATCGGCCATGTTGCCAGTACCGACTCGAATCGCGACGTCGATCAATGGCAGCTCACCACTCTGTGCGACAACCACCTGCATCCCGTTATCCAATGTGGCCGTATTGATCTCCGGAAACTGAATGCCGGAGACATCGGAAACTGGCGGTACGGCTGATCTATCAACTGCGTCTTTGCCGGTCACATACTCAGGGAACGGCAGCACGGTAATCTCGAAGTAGCCGCGCGACAACCAGCGATTGGCGACCGCCTTCACGTCTTCCACGGTCGCTTCGTTGAGCCACGCCAGTTCCTGTTTCACCCACAGCGGATCATTCGTATAGAGCTGCCCCTCTGCGAGCATTCGAGCGATGCTGGACTTGCTCTCCATTGAACTCAACATCGACATATTGATGCCGAGCTTCGCGTTCTCGAGGATCTGCGCGTCCGGTCCTTTATTGAGATATGCAGCGATGACTTCATCGACCACCTCAATGATCGCTTCAGGGTCGACACCACTGCGCAAATTGATCGTGAGATTGTTCTCTCCATTAATTACCTGGCCATCGGCGCTGCCGCGCAGACCGGTGGCGAGTTGCATATCGTCGACCAGGCTCTTCTGCAGCGGTGCATTCTTGTTGTTTACCAGCGTCTCGTTGACCAGGTACATCAGCGTCGTGTCGCGATCTCTTAGATTGGGTAACGCCCAGGTGCGGCTGATCCGGATCTGGCCAACGCGGTCGTACAGGACTTCCTTGCGGTTCTCACCAATCCCCGGAAGCCATTGTTGAGGCTTTACAAGCGGAACGCCGGCCGGTGCGCCGCTGAAGTAATGCGTCACTTTTTCCTTCGCCGTTGCGACGTCAACATCGCCGGACAATACGAGTACCGCGTTGCTGGCGCCGTAGTACTTATTGAACCATTCATGCACATCCTCGAGCGATGCCGCATCGAGGTCTTCCATCGATCCGATGACGGAATGACGGTACGGATGTCCTGCCGGATAAACATTGGCGCGCACGCGATCATACATGCCGGCATAGGGCCGGTTTTCGCCCTGCCGTTTTTCGTTCTGCACTACGCCCCGCTGCTCATCCAGCGCTTCCTTCGTGACCGCTCCGAGGAGGTTACTCATGCGATCGCTTTCCATCCATAGCGCCATGTCCAGCGCCCCGGTCGGAACCGTTGCAAAGTAGTTGGTCCGATCTTCGGAGGTCGTGCCGTTCATGCCCGTCGCGCCGGCTTTGGTGAACGGCGCAAAGTACTCGCCCTCTCGGTTCTCCGTGCCCTGGAACATCAGGTGTTCGAAGAGATGGGCGAATCCGGTCCGGCTAGGCGGTTCGTCCTTTGATCCAACGCCATACCAGATGCCAACATAAACCGTTGGGGTCGAATGATCCGGATGGACGATGGTCGTCAATCCGTTATCGAGCCGGAATAGTTCGTAGTCGATCTTGATACGGCTCGCGATGTCATCGTCCGCGACCGACGCTGCGGCAATGAAAAAAAGCAGAAATGCGAGGCGGCTTGCTTGGCTTATCCGATCAGACACGGTGAAACCCCTAAACGGTGGAGATAGTCGGCATTATGAACGGAAATCTGGCCGTTGGTTCAGTCTTTCCGCGGACGAACTCGGGGGTGTGGAGCCTGCCCGGCATTTCGCGCTTTCGGCCTTGCTGTCATATAGTTAGCGCAACTAACAATAATGCGAAATCGCCTGTGAGCACTCAAACTACTGAAAGCTGGTCAGGCCGTCTGGCCTTTGTTCTGGCGTCAATTGGCGCCGCCGTTGGCCTCGGTAACATCTGGCAGTTCCCGGCCAACCTCGGCGCGAGCGGCGGCAGCGCGTTTATCCTCGTCTATGTACTGGCAATCCTGCTGGTCGCAACGCCGATCATGCTGGCGGAAATGATTATTGGCCGCCAGACAAGATTGAGTGCCCCATCCGCCATGAAATCGATGGCAGAACAGGTCGGGACCTCCGGCCGCTGGTCGGTCGTTGGCTGGATGGGATTGTGCGCACTCTTCATGGTCCTTGGCTTTTACAGCGTCATCGCCGGCTGGTGCGCAGCGTACTTCTTTAAAATCGTTTCCGGCGCCATGAACGGGCTGTCACCCGAACAAGTTGGCTCTGATTTCGGTGAGTTTCTCGCCAGCCCCGGCAAGATGTTGTTCTGGCATGCTGCGTTCTCCAGCATCACGATCTTCATCGTGGCATGTGGAGTAAAAGTAGGCTTGGAACGCGTCGTCCGGATCGCAATGCCCGCATTGTTGATTACGCTCGTATTGCTGGTGATCTATGCTGGCATTATGGGCGATGCCGCAACCGCCTATACCTTCCTGTTTGCAGCGGACTTCTCGAAACTGACGCCGGAAATCGTTCTCGCGGCGGTCGGGCAGGCATTCTTTTCCGTCAATGTCGGCGTCGGCGCAGTACTGACTTACTCGGCGTATCTGCCGAAGGATGTCAACCTGTTCCGATCTGCGATTGCGATTGCCACTGGTGATACCCTAGTCGCCATTCTCGCGGGTCTGGCGATATTCCCGATCGTCTTTGCCTATGGCCTCGATCCGACAGAAGGTGCAGGTCTGTTATTCGTCACCTTGTCGACCGCGTTCGCCCAGATGCCAGGCGGTTCGATAATAGGTGCGGCGTTCTTTCTAATGCTGATCTTCGCAGCTCTAACGTCGCTAATCTCTATGCTGGAAACGATGACCGCGCGCGCTAAAGAGGCGAAGAACATTTCACGTACGAAGGCGGCGATCATGATCGGTACGGGCAGCTTCCTGTTCGGTGTAACGACAATCCTGTCGTTTTCGAACTGGGCAGATGTGCGGCCGCTCAGCATGTTTGAGACCTTCGCCAACATGAATCCTTTCGACCTCACAATCTACGTCGTCCAGCGCGTCATGATGCCAATTGCTGGCGTCCTGTATGCGATCTTTGTCGGCTGGTGGGTTTCGCGCGAGGTATTACTCAACGAGATCGGCCTGGAAGATGGAGCGATGTTTAAACTCTGGATGATGCTCGTACGCGTGATTGCGCCGCTTGCAGTTGGCGTGGTGTTTGTATTTAACCTAGCCTGAGTGACGGGATATCGTCCCTCAATGATAGGTTTCCGCAAGTTGGTTGAATTGACAGGTATTTGATCCAACTGCGTGATCCCGCTGGCCGTCTTTGGGGATCATGTGACCTTCACGGTGCAGCAATTCTAGCAAGTAGCAGATTTTTGCAACAATCGCACGCGTCATCGACGGGGACGCAATACTACTGATCTTGTCTGCTGCAGGCCCTTTCCCGATATGTTCCGCTGCGTGGAGCATTTCCATAAAGCGAACTTCGACATTCGTCAGTGCAAGGCTGTCCGGTCGCCCGAACCCTTTTGGAGGAATTTCGCGAAACGCGACGATGCTAAGCAATGCGAAAAGCTCACCATAGACATCCACAAGACCGGCTACCGAAAAACCCTGCCACACACATGGTGGAACCGTCCGCCCTCGCCGATAGGCCTGCATCCAGTGACGGGATGCCCACAGGACAAGTTGACCGCCCATACAGTAATCGTGAAAACGGGGGCGCCTAGTTCCCGGAAGGCGTTGATTCTGCATAGTTGCCACCTTTAACACGAATGATTCTCATTTGCGTATGTAGCAAAGATCACTCGGCTCTGCAAGCCCCAATGTCAAAGATTGGACATAAGCCTATTTAATAGCGACCTCGCCACCAGGCGGCAGATGAACGGCGCTTCCGCTGCGTCAGCCACACGTCCAATTTCAACATCAGGCCACGCAGGCGTGTTCCTGCGAGTCGGCGCCAGAGCCGGTTATGCCATTTGCTAAAGTCCCGGTTGTATGGACAGACGCGGATGCAAATCGAGCAGTCCGAGTTCTGTCCTACCCAGAATTTGAAACACTTCTCGGCCCAGGTCGTCCATTTCAGGATGCCCTTCAAATTAGACACACTGTAGGCCTCGCGCGACGGTTCACCGGCAGGAATCGCTTTCGGCGGACAGGCTGAACTGCAACGCTGACAGATATCGCAAAACTCTCTGACGCCAAACCTCTTCGGCTCATCGATCACAAGCGGCATGTCGGTGAAGATCTTGCCGAGTCGCAATCGCGGTCCATACTCCTCGGTGATCAGCATGCTGTGGCGACCAACCTCGCCCAGCCCGGCTTGGACGGCAAGCGGGATCGCGAGCGCCGAGTCATTCATCGATGCAACCGCGCGATAACCGAGATTTCGAATGTACTGCGTCAACATCAGCAGCACGACCGTGTCATGCGTGTAACCAATTCCGGTGGCAGAACCTGACAGCGCGGAGGGCACGGTCTCAGTCAGACCAAGGTCCATCGGTTCAGCAATCACGATGACATTGGGTAG
>JAQWSV010000307.1 GCA_029243005.1 Woeseiaceae bacterium | reverse complement strand
TTGCACGGCGTCATCGCGGGTCTTGAAGACGAGATTGTTGGCCTCAAACAGGAGATTGCGCTCCTAGAAACGCATCGTGAGATAGATCGTGAGGCATACATGGTGGTGGAGATGAACCTTGCCAATCAGGAGCGTAAGATTCAGGAGCAGTCAGATGCGATCGCCTTTTACCGTGGTATCGTATCGCCGAAAGACGGTGGTCGCGGCCTACGCGTTCAGGGTCTGAAATTGACGCAGGGCAAAGATGACCGCCATTACAATCTACGCCTTATCCTCGTACAGGTCATGCAGCATGACAGGAGTGTTAAAGGCCAGGTTGACTTCAGCCTTGAGGGTGCGCAGAACGGCGTTGTGACGACCTATAAGTTGGCGCAATTGCTGCCGGAAAATCAATCTAGTGGCTGGCCGTTTGCGTTTAGATATTTTCAGGACTTCGACCGGGAGCTCGTATTGCCGGAAGGATTTGCGCCGGAGAAGATTACGGTCGAAGTCATATCCAATACAAAGTCCATCGCGAGTGTGACACAAAACTTCGACTGGCTCGCGGGAAGCAGTTAAAGTAGAGGGAGTAAGACGATATGTTCGCTCGTAAACAAAGAAGGCACGGCGCGGTAGATACGTTGGTTGGATCGAATTCCCAGATCAATGGCGACCTCAACTTCACTGGCGGTTGTCATATCGACGGGACAGTCAATGGGAACGTCAGCGCGGATGCTGACACGCACTCTGCCCTGAGCATCTCGGAAGATGGCATGATTGAAGGGGGTGTCACCGTACCTTATGTCGTATTGAACGGCATCGTGCGCGGGGACATCGTGGCGTCACAACGTGTTGAGCTAGGGCCCACCGCGAGGGTCATTGGTGATGTATATTACAACTTGATCGAGATGGCGATCGGTGCCGAGCTTAACGGCAAGCTTGTGCATCAACCCGAAAGCCAGGTTCCATTACTGGAGAGCACGGAAGAGAAGAAGGAATCTCCGGTACAGGTGGCGTCTGCAAACTAATCGAGACAAAAAGACACTGAATTATGAGTATTGAAGTCCCCGTCATTGGCGCGCCGTCGGCGCCGAACCCAATCGTGTTCACCGATGCAGCTGCAGAGAAGGTCGCGCAGTTGATCGAGGAAGAGGACAACCCATCCCTGATGTTGCGGGTGTTCATTTCCGGTGGCGGTTGCTCGGGCTTCCAGTATGGCTTTACGTTTGACGATGCCGCCGAAGATGGCGACTCGAGCATCGAGAACCAGGGTGTGACATTGCTCGTGGATCCGATGAGCGTGCAATACCTGATGGGTGCCGAAATCGACTACAAGGAAGACCTGCAAGGCGCCCAATTCATCATTCGTAACCCCAACGCAACGACAACCTGTGGTTGCGGATCATCATTTGCCGTTTGATCTTTAGGGTGAGTCGTCGAGGGGCAGTACAACATCACTCGTAACACCGCAGTCACCCAACCGCCCGAATCGGGTGTCAGTCAGGCTCAGGAAGTTGTGGCAGTCGTCCACCTGGATTCTAACAGTTTTCACATGATTGTCGGCGAGTTGGGGCGCGGGTAGCTCACAATCATTGACCGGCTGAAGGAAACCGTTCGGTTATCCGAAGGGCCCAAACAAAAGGCTCCCTAACGGAAACTGCGTGAACACGCGCTCTCGATTGTTTGTAACGATTCGGAGAGCATCTTAGAAATGTACACGCATCGAATGTTCGCACTGCGGGTACCAATGCGCTACGCCGCGCAAGCGAAAGTGGAGATTTTCGCAAGAAGGCGGAACGCGCGCTCGGGCACCCCATCGAGGTCATCTCCGGAATCGGGGAGGCCCGGTCAGGGTCCTTGAAAATTTCTGTTGTGCTGAAACGGGTGCATCGTCACCCGGCGTCAGGCGCTCGTAATGACCGTCGCCGTGCAACACCCATGCGCCGGTGTTGTCCGCAAGAAACAACTCAAGGTCTGCCAATAGCCGTTCTTTAAGCGGCTTCTGTTTGATGGGGAAACAGGTCTCGCTCCGGCGAAAGAAATTTCGGTCCATCCAATCAGCGCTCGAGCAATAGAACTCCTCGTTGCCGTCATTGAGGAAGTAATAAACGCGCGAATGCTCAAGGAATCGGCCAATGACTGAACGGATATGAATGTTCTCGGACAAACCAGGAACGCCGGGCCGCAATGAACAGATACCTCGAACAATCAGATCTATCTTTACGCCAGCCGAGGAAGCCTCATAAAGCTTGTCGATAATTTGTGGTTCGATCAACGCATTAATCTTGGCAATGACACGCGCTTGCTTGCTATCCATGGCGTGCGAAATTTCGCGATCGATTTTCTCAATAGTCGCGTCAAATAGATCGAAAGGCGCCGTCAACACTTTGACCCGTTTTGTCGCGGCCGTCAGGCTGGTCAGTTGCATGAAGATCTTATGCACGTCTTCGCCAAGAGTTTTGTTGCTGCTCAGGTAGCTGTAGTCGGTATAAGCGCGGGTAGTGCCGGGGTGGTAATTCCCCGTGCCGAGGTGGACATACCGCTTGAGCCCATCCTGCTCGCGTCTGACGACCATCGACATCTTGGCATGCGTCTTGTAACCGACGAGACCGTACACGACGTGTGCACCGGCTTCTTGGAGCCGGTTGGCGGACGAAATGTTTTCTGCCTCGTCAAAACGTGCCATCAATTCGACGACGACCGTCACTTCCTTGCCATTTCGGGCGGCATTGATCAGGTGTTCGACGATTGGCGAATTCGAGCCGGTTCGATACAGCGTCTGTTTGATGGCCAGTACATTGGGATCTGCCGCCGCGGCACCGACAAAGTCGATAACCGGCGAGAATGACTGGTAGGGATGTTGCAGCAACAAGTTCTGTTTGCGCAGTACACTGAATATGTTCTGACCTGTGCTCAATTCTTCCGGAAGACCAGGTGTAAACGGTGCGTAGATAAGTTCCGGCCGATCTGAGCGTTTACAAATGGTGGCGAGTCGGTTGAGATTGACTGGACCATTCACGGTGAAGAGATCGGCACGGTCAAGGTGGAAGTGGTCGAGCAGAAACTCGATCAGGTCTTCCGGGCATTTGTCGCTGATCTCGAGCCGAACAGCGTCACCATAACGGCTTGCTTCGAGTTGCCCCTCCAGTGCGCGGATTAGGTTGTCTACTTCCTCGTCGTCAACATAGAGGTTGCTATTTCGGGTGACCCGAAATTGATAGCAGCCCTCGACTCGTATGCCATGGAAGAGATCTGCGACATTGGCGTGAATGATTGACGAAAGAAACACGTTAGCTTCAGTGCCGGTTTCGACCAGGTGGTCTGGCAGACGGATGATTCTGGGTAACGAGCGAGGTGCCTGCACTACGGCACGGTGACGCTGCCTGCCAAACGCATCTTTGCCCTTCAGCCGAACCACGAAGTTCAGGCTTTTGTTGAGCATGCGCGGAAACGGGCGCGACGGATCCAAGGTAAGCGGCGTAAGAACTGGTAACACTTCCTCGTGATAAAACGTGCTGATCCACTCCCGTTGTTCGTCATCCCATTCATGCCTTTGCAGAAAGTGAATCCGCGCTTCGGCGAGTGCCGGCAACAATACTTCGTTCAGCATCTCGTATTGTTTTGTGACCAGGTTGTTTACCCTGTATCGAATCTCGTCAAGCAGCTGTTGTGGCGTCAGGTCGCCAGGACCGGCAGAGCCCGCACCGATTTCAACACGTTGCTTGAGACCCGCCACGCGGACTTCGAAAAACTCGTCAAGATTGGTACAGGATATACACAGGAATCTTAGTCGTTCGAGCAGCGGCACCGCATCGTCGGCCGCCTGCGCGAGAACGCGCTGATTGAATTCAATCAGACTGAGCTCGCGATTTATGTAGAGATCAGCTGGCGGTGTAACGGGTGCGTCCATCGGGCGATCTGGCACTTGGCGGACCGATTATTATATCAACGCTGATGTTACAAATAGGTTAACAGCCGCCCGAATAGATGGCGCCGAGGACCTGACCTGATGATGCGCCGGTCACCTCCGGCAGGCTGCCGGGCTCGTTGGCCAGTCGACGCTTGGCAAGCCAGGCGAAGGCGGCTGCTTCGACCCAGTCCGGGTGCAGGCCGTGTTCTTCAGTGGTTGTGACGGCCACACCTGACAGATAACTGCGCAGACGACTCATGAGGTCAGAATTGTGGGCGCCGCCTCCGCATACCAGTACATCGTCAATGTCTGGTGCATGCGACAGAATCGATGTTGCAATGGTCTTGGCGGTCAACTCGGCCAAGGTCGCCTGCACATCGTTGCTGCAGACCTGCTGATTGCTAAGTGACGCAATTTTTGAACGGACCCAGCCGTCATTGAAATATTCGAATCCGGTGCTCTTCGGTAGTGGTTGTTCGAAGTAGGGGTCTTCCAGCATGATCGCAAGCAATGCTTCGTTGACGCATCCGGCGCCGGCCCACGCACCGTTTTCATCAAATGGTTTATCGTGATGACGACGCATCCAACTATCCATCAAAGAATTGCCCGGTCCGGTATCAAACCCCAGCGCGGCATCACGATCCGTCAACAGCATGGTCACATTTGCAATGCCACCAATATTGAGCACACATCGATTACGTACTTCGTCGGAGAACAGCCAGTGATGAAACGCCGGGGCGAGCGGTGCACCCTCACCGCCGGCAGCGAGATCGCGGCGTCGAAAATCTGCAACGGTCGTTAAGCTAGTTCGGTGCGCGATGATATTCGGATCGCCGATCTGCAGCGTGAATGGTCGCGCGACACGCGGCTGGTGTCGCAGTGTCTGGCCATGGCTGCCAATGGCGACGATGGAGTTCGCACTGAAGTTGGATTTCTCGATGAGTTGTAAGGCAGCGTTCGCGAAACACTCGCCAACCCGGTGGTCAAGTTGACCTATTTTGTCGACAGTGCAATTCGCCGGCTGTCGCGAGGCCGTCATCAGCTCGCTCTGCAATTCCACCGGATAAGGAAACATCGCGGTGGTCAGTACGTCACATTCGTGATCGGTAAAGCTGACCAATGCGGCGTCGATGCCATCCATACTGGTGCCGGACATCAGTCCGATATAGAGAGGGCCCGAGTCAGGCTGTTTGGGCATGCCGATTATTCAAGCACGAGCGAGGCATGCTGGGTACGCTTGTATTGCAAAAGCTCATCCAAAATGGGTTCGACAGATGCTAGGAATTTGGCCCGGTATTCATCCGGAATGGGGTCAGCCTGAGGTAGTTTAACCGTGCGCGAATTGCGATGCACACCGTTCAATCTGTATTCGTAATGAAGATGTACGCCAGTGACCAGGCCGGTCTTCCCAACATAGCCGATCGTCTGTCCCTGACGCACGCGCGTGTCTTTGCGAACCCTGGGCTCGAAACGCGACATGTGTGCGTACAGCGTCGTGATATTGCCGCCGTGCTGCAGGATGACCACATTGCCGTACCCGGATTTTACGCCGCGAAAAATGACCTTGCCGTCACCGGTTGCCTTAATCGGCGTGCCGAGCGGTGCTGCGTAATCGGTACCCCGGTGGGGTCGAACCGTTTTCAGTACGGGGTGGCGTCGATTGGGATTGAAAGAAGAGCTCACGCGGAAGTCAACCGGTGCACGCAGGAACGCTTTGCGTACGCTGTTGCCCTCCGGGGTGAAGTAATCGGAACGACCATCTTTATCAAC
>JAQWSV010000303.1 GCA_029243005.1 Woeseiaceae bacterium | reverse complement strand
GGTACGATCCGGCTATTGCGGCGTCACTCCGCGACGAATGGTAACGATTATGGCAAGCACAATTGCAGCTGCAACGATTGATCCTGCATTGAACGGTCCCAGCGAACCGGACCAGACGACGAAGTATCCCACCGACGCCGTGAACAACGCGTAATAAACGAAAGGAAAGAATGTCTGCCGGATGACAAGTCCTTCCCGGCCCAGCATCCCTACAACTGCGGAAGCCGCCACGACATTGTGCACGCAGATCATATTGCCGGCAGCGCCGCCCACCGCCTGTAACGCAACAATCCACGCAGGATCAACGCCGATTCGCTGGCCGACGCCGAACTGGAACGAGGAAAACATCATGTTGCTGACTGTATTGCTACCGGCGACGAACGCCCCAAGGCCGCCGATGAACGTCGCGAACATCGGCCAGGCGCCGCCTGCTAGGGCGGCGACCCCGTCGGCGAGCTCAATTGGCATCCGATCGTAGCCCGCGGCGCCGCCGTTTGAATTAATGAACACTTGCACCATCGGCACCGTAAATATGAGTGCGACTGATGCCTGTAACGCCGTCTTCCCGGACTTGACCAAAGCCGTAGCGAGCGCCGATCGATCCATGCGATGGATGAAATAGGTGAATGCGACCGCGACCAGGAAGACGGTGCCGGGCAAATACAAGGGCGCAACGCTGACCGTAATTGGCGTTCCCAGCAGCTCCGGAATCCTCAGTGCTATTCCCTGCATCCAGGCCTTGAAAGGCAGCGTGTCCAGGCGGGTTATGACGAGCAATGCAGCAACCACGAAGTAAGGCGACCATGCCGACAACATGCCGATATTGCGATCGCGGATCTCTTCCGGGCGGACCTCGATAGTGCCCGACCATTCAGGCTGCCACGTCGATTTGTCCGCGAAGTGCCATTCATCATCCGGCACGAGGAACCCGCGCCTTGCAGCGACAATCACGATCGCAAGACCGGCGAGACCACCCAGCAATGAGGGGAACTCAGGTCCCAGGAAATTGGCGGCCAACCAGTAAGGAATTGTCATCGCGAGCGCCGCAAACAGGGCAAACTTCCAGGCCCGCAGGCCATCCGTAAATGACCGATTGGTGCCGAATATGCGTGTCATCAGGCTGACGACGATCAATGGCACAAACGTGCCCGCTATGGCATGCAGCAAAGCGACCTTGGTCGCGATGTCATCGAGCAATGATTCGAAGGTCAGGTCACTGGATGCTGCAATCAACTCGGCTACAGCAGGATCGTTGGACAATCCGGTACTGACACCGACGAGGATCGGCGTACCTGCAGCGCCAAACGAGACCGGCGTACTTTGAATGATCATGCCGGCAATCACAGCTGCCATCGCCGGAAAACCGAGCCCGACAAGCAACGGGACAGCAACCGCGGCCGGGGTGCCAAAACCCGCAGATCCCTCGATGAAAGCGCCGAACAACCAAGCGATGATGATGACCTGTACGCGACGATCGGGAGATATGCCGGTAAATCCGGCCCGGATCGCATACAAGCCGCCGCTCTCTTGCAACGTGTTAAGGAGGGCAATGGCGCCGAAAATGATAAAGATCAAAGTCGCTGCAACGACAATGCCATTGATCGTCGCTGCAGTAATCACGGCAATCGGAACCTGCCAGACCAAGAACGCCAGCGCAGCGCACACCGCGTAGGCAATCGGCATCGCGCGACTCGCGGGCCAGCGCAATGCCACCAGGAAGACAGCCACAGACACAATCGGCAAAAGCGACAACAGCGCCAGAACGGGATTACTCAACGAATTTCACTCCCAAATGGTGTTATAAATAAAAGGGGCGCAGCAAGCGCCCCTATTTCATTCAAAACGATCGGAGCACTACTGGCGGTTGTAGCTAATGCCAGCCGCCTGTGCCTTTTCGATCGCGATAACCATCGCCGGCACGAGGACAATACCCTCGTGAATGTGATTCTTGAGATCCGCATTGATCGCTTCCATTTCGCCACGGCCCGTCATGTTCAGATGCATGCTCAAAGCCGTCACTGCATTGTTGCAGAGCAGAAAGGTTGTACCCATCTTTTTCTGCAGCGCAGATACCGTGGCATCCGGGAACGGACCGATCGGCCCAACGCGCGGCAACTCATCACCTTCCTGGTATTCGTAAAACAGGTTGCGCGTCGCAGACTTGCCGGTCTGTGGATCATTCAGGTTCAGGTATTCGCCAAAACGGTACTTGGCCCACATGTCGTCCGTGAATGCCATCGCAATACTCGACTCCGGACCGATACTGTACATCGTGCCAACTGTGCCGATATCCGAGACGTCGGCGCCGTACGCCGTCTGGTAGGTCGAAATGTAGTTGTAGATGTGGACGAGTCCACCGCCTAACATGTGGCGCGGAAAATCGAACATGCATTTGTGCGAACCGGTGACGCCTTCCAGCCACTTATCCTGCGCATCCAATTCCGCAACGGCAGCACTGGCTGAACTCATATTGGCGATCGGGATAGTGGCCGCGGTAGCAGCACCGAGCATCTTGCCCATGAATACTCGCCGGGACTTATTCTTTTTGGTTTTCACTTTGTTCCCCTACGATTGCTTGTTCTGGTTTTTATGCTGCGGTGCCCGCCGAAACCGGATACACCTTATTGCCAAATTATAGCTAATAAACCGGCTCGACGACTTCTGCAGGCTGGCGCATCAGTTCCGCCATCGTATCCGGCTCGCGTCGGACCAGGCCGCCATGACCACCCCTGGTGACACTCATTACCAGAAATCGCTGCAAGCTGGTCTGCTTGCTTCACAGAAACTAAAATTAACGAGCGAAGCACAGGGCTTTCGGACGCTCAGGTGGCCCCCTGTTCCACAACATCGGGAGCGTGACTGCCAGTATGCGTCATCACCAACGTGCCAAATCCGATCATCAGGAGAGACAGGAAGGGCTCCAGTGGCCAATAGGGCAACCAGAGTTCCATATTCGCTGACCACGCCGGTGTTGCCAGAAATGCCGTGGTCGCGGCCTGCCAGTCACGGCCAGTTGCAGAGGCCAGCAGCCCGATGGCGATAATCGCTCCGCCCCCGATCTTAAAGTTAATCGGTGCGGAACCCGCCTCTGCCCGCCGCATGCCCCATGCAGCGATTCTCAAAGCAAACGCAGTGAAGCCAAACCAGTAGAAGACGTGGTCAATGGGTTGCGGATTCGGATAGTACGACAGCGCCCACCAGTAAACACTGAACGGGTAGGCCCATAAAAAATAAAGCGCGGTCTTATGCAGTACATTCCACTGTCTCGGCCTCAGCCATTTTCGACCAAACTGAAATGACGTCAATACCATTGCCGTGAGGAAAATATACCCAGTACTGCCTTCAAGCTCATCGCGAAGATAGAAAATCTCGTCAAAATAATACTCACGATTGAAGTTCGACATGAGAAAGATAAACGCGCCCTGCCACGCCATTGCAATGGCAAAACTGAGTCCGATGTACTTTCGGTTTCGCAGCAACCAGGAGGGTATCGGACCCGGAAAAAGCCGTTGCAAGGCAGAAATTCCGACGACCAGGAAAATGATCGGCACCGCGAATCGAACCGAGTAGCCGATCATGTGGGATACGTCTTGCGGCGTGGCAAGCCCGACCTGTGCCATTTCGATAATCGTGGCGAGACTGATCGGAACGGAAATCAGAAAGAAGAGCGCCCATCCATTCAGTGCTTTATTTTTCAGTAATTCCCGCACGGCCATACCTGCTCCAGTTGAATACCTCGTGCCTGTAGTTTCACAGTGAGATCATGATCTCACTTCAGAAAAACAGAGTCGAATTGGCCGATAGGTCGGGAAGCGCCATCACCCAGGAATGCTAGAATGCGATAGCCCCATCACCTGGAATAAACGTGCTGAAATCATTGAAGATCGTACTTGCTATTGTCCCATGGGTCGCCGCGAGCTATGCCTTCTTCTGGCTCGATTCCAGTGGTACGTGGACCTCGGATACGCCACACCGCGGCAAGCTTTCGGTGCTCATCCTAGCATCCGGCCTGCTGCTTTCGTTCCTGCTTCACTCCTGGCTATCAAGGGGCGAACGGAAATAAGCCAATAGCCTATGTTCAACGCACGCTGATCGGCCCGACGCCCAACCAGTCTTTGCTCGTCACCTGGTCTCGCTGGCGCCGGATTCCCGCGCCAGCTCTACAATCTGCAGCAACAGAGCCTCACGTTCATCATTTGCAATCACCGCCTCTTCGTGAATCTCTTCGGCCGCCTCGGGAATCAGCGCCTGCATCGAGTTAACGATCAGCACAATGAAGAGAATCAACACGGTGAAACTCATGATGCTGATTAATTAGGCCGACTGAAGTCCGGAATCCCATGACGACATACAAATGGCCTCCAATTTCCGGTCACAGCCACCCCGTCAGCCAACCCAGAACGAGAAGTAAAGGTACAGGGCAGCGACCAGCCCCAGCACAACCACGGTGGCGGCGACATCCCTGCGATCCCAGCTGGCGCGTACCGCGGCCCGGTCAATCGAGTCATAGGTCAGGCCGCGAATGCGCTCACGATCCGGCGCGGCGTCGGTCCGCGAGGCCATGACGATGGTGACAACACAGATCAGGAACAGGACACCGGAGAAATACAGGAAATTGAAGTCCCCGATCGCCGCAAGCAACGCGGGCGACTCGATCTTGCCTTCGCCAAACAGAGCCTGCATTACGAGCTTGCTCATGCCGAGCACGAAACCAAGACCGAGTCCCCATACCGCGCCCCGAGTGTTGATGCGGCTCGAGAACAGGCCCAGCAGAAACACTGCGGTGATCGGCGGCGCGAGATACCCCTGCACATTCTGCAAGTACTGGTACAGACCTCCCTCCGATATCATTGGCATTATCGGAATCCAGGCGAGACCGAGCAACACAACGACTACGGTGACTAGGCGGCCGACGGTAACAAGCTGCAGCTGGCTTGCTGCGGGGCGCAATTTTTCGTAGATATCCACAGTGAACAACGTTGCCGTCGAGTTGAACAGCGACGACAGTGAGCTCATCAACGCCGCCGTCAATGCCGCAACGACGAGGCCCCGCAGGCCCTCCGGCAGCAGCGTCATTACCATGGTTGGAAACACCTGGTCGCCTACAAGGCCGCCGGCTGATGTCAGCGGAATCGCTATCAGGCCGCGTGCGTATAGCGCGGCACCGATCAGGCCCGGGATCAGGAAGATCATTACAGGCGAGACCTTGAGAAACGCGCCGAACAGGGCGCCGCGCCGGGCCGTCTTCAAGTCCCTGGCGGCCAACGTACGCTGCACGATGTACTGGTCCGTGCACCAGTACCATATGCCAACGATAGGCGATGCAATCAGAATCCCCAGCCACGGAAAGTCCGGGTCGGACAATGGCCGCCACAGTGCGTACTGCGCGACATTCTGGCTGGTGAACTCACGCAACTCACCCCAGCCGCCGAGCAGGTCGAGTCCGAACCAGGTCACTGCCACCGAGCCGATGATAAGGATCACGGCCTGTATCGAGTCTGTGTAGAGCACCGCGCGCAGGCCGCCCGCGACGGTGTACAGACCTGTCAGCACGACGGTTGCGATCGCGCCAACCCAGAACGCATTCTGCGGCGAGCCGAACGTGTCCGGCAACAGGGTACTGAATACCACTGCGCCAGCATAGACGGTCACCGAAACCTTGGTCAGCACATAGGCCGCAAGCGATACCAGCGAAAGCATCCAGCGCGGCTTCGGCCCAAAGCGCCGCTCAAGGAACTCGGGCATAGTAAAGACTTTCGACTCGTAGTAGAACGGCACGAAGATCCAGGCAAGCAGCACGACGATCCACGCATGAAGTTCGTAATGCGCCATGGCAAGCCCGGTCGACGCACCCTGTCCCGCAAGGCCAACGACATGCTCCGAACCGATATTCGAGGCAAAAATCGACGCGCCAATCGCAAAGAACCCGACATTCCGGCCAGCGAGAAAATAATCAGTTGTGTTTTGTTGCTTACGCGTTACCGCGATTACAACGGTCAGTAGTACAAGGAAATACAGTCCAACGACTGTCCAATCGACCAGGTTCAAAGTGATCATGTTATCGAGGTTTCCTGGCGGGTATGTCAAGTAAACAGTGTAACTTCATTTTAGACTGGCACCCAATCTTCGAATAATTTGACGAACTGATGCGGTCACCGACGACCAGGGCCACTACCACACCCCCAACCTGCCCAAGCCGATTGCGACACCTGGTACGCAGTTACGGCCTGTTGGATTCCAAATAATCCCAAGCCTCACCCGCTGATGCCTGGGTGCACTGCATACAGACCGGTCAGAACGGAGGTTTCATGGTCGGCAACATAACCGGATTGGGAATGCAAAGCACATTCGCATGCTCGTCAGCTTGACCGACCTAGCCCCGGAAATTAAGCACAACGTGGTCGTCACTCAATCGGGCCGGGCCAATCCCACCGCCTGTCTCCACGACTTGGTCTCCAGTGCCCGGCATAATCCGCACTGGAAACGTTGCATTAGCAATAACCAGATGCTTAACCTATTCATTCTAAAGGGTAATTATTGGCTACCTGAACATAAACATCTGTTGGCTAGGTAGAATTATTTGCAGACTGTACACAAGCTACGATAGAGTGAATGAAATCGTTTTCATGTCAAACAAATATTATAAACAGACTTTGCGGTGAGGCTGAAAGACACGATTTTTTGCCAATGATCTGGCGGCAAGCGGGGTCATTACGGTCACCCTCAGTGACACCAAAGTGCAAAGCCGGTTCGAGGTACTAATGATGAACAAAATCCTGCGCGTCGCAGCATTCATATGCTCTTGCTTTTACGTAAACGCCGTCGCTCAAGCCGACGAGTTTGTTATTCGTGAATTTGAGAAACAAGAACTGACCACCGTCTATTGGTCGGAAGGCGCCAGTATTGGCGACTTTAATAAGGACGGTCATATGGATGTCGTCAGTGGGCCACACATATGGCTGGGACCCGACCTCCAACACCGTTACGAATACTATCCTCCCGTGGCACCGACCAAGCGGCTGCCATATGATTTCGGGTATTACTCGAACGACAATTTCTTTTCGTACGTTTACGACATCAATGGGGACGGCTGGCTTGACGTCCTTACGGCGGGACTGCCCAACACCCCTGCTTACTGGTACCGGAACCCAGGCAAGTCATTCAGTGGTCCAGGCCCGGAACACCCTGAACACTGGGAGCGCTTCTTTGTCACAAACGCAGTTAAGAACGAAGCACCTGATTTTAGGGATATTACCGGAGATGGGGTGCCTGAACTGTTGATGGCCTACAGCAAACATTACGGTTATGTGTCGCCGAACCCCGTAGCGCCGACGCTTCCCTGGATCTTTCACCCGATATCGACCCACGACGAGGTGATTCATCATTACACCCACGGTATGGGAATTGGGGATGTCGATGGCGACGGACGCAAAGACTATCTAACCGGGGATGGATGGATGCGACAACCCTCCTCTCTACAATTCGGCCAGGATTGGGAGTATCACCCCTTTCAATTTGTTAATCGGAAAACGAACCCCGTGTTCTGTTGTTTCACCGGGGGAGGCAATATGTATGCCTATGACGTGAATGGTGACGGGCTCAACGATGTTATTACCAGCCTGGACGCACACGGTTGGGGCCTGAGCTGGTTTGAACAGATCCGAAACGGCGACGAAATCACCTTTCAGGAACATATCATTATGAGCAAGCAGGAGGAAAATACCGACAACCCTTATGGGGTTCAATTCTCCCAGCTCCATGCTGTTGAGCTTGTTGATATCGATGGAGACGGCCTAAAAGATATTTTGACCGGTAAGACCTACCGGGCTCACGACTTCGGTGACGAAGGGGGCCGACAGGACCCGGTGATCTATTATTTCCGGCTGACGCGCCAAGATGATGGCGAGGTAGAATTCGTTCCTTACCAGATCGAGGACCAGGCAGGCATCGGACGGCAACTGGTAAGCGGAGACCTCAATGGAGACGGGCTGGTCGATTTTGTGGTCGGCAATAAAAATGGGGCCTTTGCCTTTACCCAAGAGATCAAAAAGGTTAGCCGGGAGGAATGGGAGCAGGCCCAGCCTGTCCGCATCGAGAATTTTCGAAACCAGTGATTGCTAGTACTTGCCGAGTAGAAATGAGGTACTAAGATGAACAGAATTCAGCGCATCGTAGCATTGATATTCACCTGCTCTTTCTTAACCGTATGCGGTCAGGCTGAAGAGTTTGTTATTCGTGATTTTGAGAAAAAGCAACTGACCACCGTCTATTGGTCTGAAGGCGCCAGTTATGGTGACTTTAATAAGGACGGTCATATGGATGTCGTCAGTGGACCACACATGTGGATGGGGCCCGAGTTCGAACATCGTTACGAATACTATCCCCCCGTGGCGCCGACCAAGCGGTTGCCGTACGACCGCGGGTTCTACTCGAACGACAATTTCTTTTCATTCGTTTACGACATCAATGGGGACGGCTGGCCTGACGTCCTGACGGTAGGACTACCCAATACCCCTGCTTACTGGTACCGGAATCCGGGCATGTCTTTCAGTGGTCCGCCCCCGGAACGGCCGGAGCACTGGGAACGCTTCTTTGTCACGAACGCTGTTAAGAACGAAGCGCCGACATTTGGAGACATTACCGGCGATGGTGTGCCTGAATTGTTGATGGCCTACAGCAAGCACTACGGCTATGTGTCGCCGAACCCCGTAGCCCCGACGCTTCCCTGGATCTTTCACCCGATATCGACCCACGACGATGTGATTCATCACTATACCCACGGAATGGGGTTCGGGGATGTCGATGGCGATGGTCGCGCCGACTTTCTGGAAGGGAACGGCTGGTTACAACAACCGGCATCCTTGGAAGGCAACCCGGAATGGACATTTCACCGCTACCCCTTCATCGATCGGTCGGGTTCTGAAATGTGGGATAGCTTGAAGGGCGGCGGCGATATGTATGCCTATGACGTGAATGGTGATGGGCTCAACGATGTTATCACCAGCATCGACGCACACGGTTGGGGCCTGAGCTGGTTTGAACAGATCCGAAACGGCGACGAAATCTCCTTTCAGGAACATGTCATTATGAGCAAGCAGGAGGAAAATACCGACAACCCCTACGGGGTTCAATTTTCCCAGCTCCATGCCGTTGAGCTTGTCGATATCGATGGCGACGGTCTGAAGGACATTGTGACGGGGAAGACCTACCGGGCTCACGACTTCGCTGACGAAGGGGCCCGACAGGACCCGGTGATATATTATTTCCGGCTGACGCGTAAGGATGGCCAAGTAGAATACATTCCACATCAGATCGATGACCAAGCAGGCATCGGACGGCAACTGGTAAGCGGAGACCTCAATGGAGATGGTCTGCCTGATGTGGTTGTCGGCAATAAAAATGGGGCTTTTGTCTTTATCCAGAAGGTTCGAAACGTGAGCCGGGAGGAATGGGAGAAGGATCAGCCCGTCCGTAGCGAGAGTTTCGCAGATCGGTAACTGCTAGGGAGCAACTAGCTGGATGGTTTGGCTACAGACTGCCTGACGACCAGTTTGTGTGGCACGATTTCGGATCCGCTACTTACGTCTTTGTTCGCGTCGATGCGGCGACACAGTCGGTACATGGCCCGCTCACCGATTTCATCGGCAGGCTGGCTGATCGTAGTGAGCGGTGGATCGATGACTTCGGCGTAGCGAATGTCGTCGAACCCGACGATGGATATATCACGCGGGACCTGCAGTCCAGCAGATTTGATCTCGTGAATGCAACCAATGGCCATCTCATCGTTCGCACAGAAAATCGCGGTCGGTCTATTGACATGATTCATCAGATTGCGAGTGGCCTTTCTCGCCCCCGCAATAGTCAGGTCGCCATCAATAACCCAGCCATCTTCTATCGGCAATTTAGCTTGCTTCATTGCTGCGCGGTAGCCGAATTCCCTATCCTTTGTCAGCAGTGATGATGCCTGTCCGCACATCATAGCAATACGCTGATGCTCTTGTGAAATCAAATAATTGGTTGCCTCTTTCGCGGCGCCAATATTGTCAATGTGCACGCTTGGAAAGTTGGCTAATTCAGGCGACACGGTTTCGCAGCCAATGACAACAGGCAAGCTGAGCCTGCTCTTCGCTGACAAAATTTCGTTACTAAAGGGTGACATGCTGGCGAGCAAAATGATGCCGTCTACCTGATTCGAAACGAGCATCGCGCCTAACTCATCGTCAGTCATTTCGTTGAACTGTGTGTCCTCAAAAATGACCGAATAACCTTTTGCTCGTGCAGCGACTCGAATACCGCGCATCACGGCTGAGAAAAATGGATCTCCTACAGACGGCAAAACAACCATAACGATATTCGTACGACCACGACGAAAGCTCTGTGCCAGAGTATTCGGTGAATAACCTGTCTGATAAATTGCGTCTTGAACTTTTAGCCGTGTTTTTTCCGTGACTTTTTCAGGCTTGTTAATACATCTCGAGACGGTGGCAATCGATACGCCAGCAAGCCGCGCAACTTCCTTAATGGATACGTCCGGTATGTCCTCCACTTCTTGTTGCACAACAAAATCGACTGGCATTTTCTTCAAAGGAAGTCTCCGGTAGAGGCAAGTGATTTTTTGCCGCTTTCAGCGTATACGTTTACAATCCATCGATCAATGGACCCTCGCCAATGGATCATTCAGTGCAGTCACGTAATTCAATGAAATCAATCGAAGCAATCACGCTAAGGTCACCTGCAGGTATGGAGGTAACGCTGTTGAATATTGGCGCAAGCATCCAGGCCATTCGTGTACCAACCGACTCTGGAGTTGTTAACGCTGTGCTCGGCTACCCGAACCTCGATGATTATTTGCGTGATAGTTTCTACATGGGTGCTACGGTAGGGCGATTCGCAAACCGTATTGACAATGCACGCTTTTCGATTGGCGACAATACCTTCTCCGTGGATCCGAATGACGGGGGAAACTGTCTGCACGGGGGCAGGAACGGCTTTCATCAACACTTTTGGCAGATGCGCTCGCTCGACGACGAAGCCGCAGTCGAATTTTCATATTTATCGCCTGACGGCGAAGGCGGCTTCCCGGGAGAACTGGAAATCACCATCATTTATCAAATAGTTGATGACTACTCATTGGTCATTGATTACCGGGCGACAACCGATTCGGAGACTGTCCTTAATATCGCTAACCACGCATATTTTAATCTCGACCAGCAACAACAGTTGATCGACACACACGACATCCAAATTGATGCTGACCATTTCACACCAGTTGATGATGAATTGATTCCCAGCGGTGAAATTCGTGAGGTAGAGACCACAAGATTTGACCTTCGTCGTCGCACGGCGCTGCGTTCGACGAGCTCAGAGGATAGTCAAAGTCGACAGTACGACCATAATTTTGTTATGAGAAGCAGCAACGGAACGCTGCGCAAGGTTGCCATATTGACGTCTCCACAGAGCGGTCTGGCCATGCACCTGCACACAACTCAAGCCGCGCTGCAATTTTACACCGGCGAGTTTCTCACTAGTCCTTTCCAACAGCGCGCCGGACTGTGCCTGGAAGCGCAAGGGTTTCCTGACGCACCTAATCAACCTTCTTTCCCATCTGCACGATTGTCGCCCGACGAAATCTATCAGCAACGTACTATCTACGAATTTGTACCCGGCAAGCCTTAGCCTTTATCACGCTCAAGAAACTAGTTTCATTGGAATTTCAATGCTTTCCAGTCTAAAATGTAAACGTTTTCCTTATAATAACAATCAGAGGAAATCTGAACTCTGTGTCTACAGTCCTTGGCATTGATCTGGGTACGCAAAGCGTTAAAGTCGTCTTTTATGACTTCTTGGCGCGCGAGACCGTCGCTGTAGAAAGTGCCCCGCTCGACCTGTACCAGACAGAAGCAGGAATTGCGGAACAGCAGGCGCACTGGTGGATACATGCCCTCCAACGAGCCTTGCAGCAGGTCGGAAAAGGCGTACGCAAGAGTGTCGCTGCCATCGGTGTTTCAGGTCAACAACATGGATTCGTGCCGCTGGACAAAGCTGGCGAAGTTCAGGCGCCGGTCAAACTCTGGTGCGATACGTCGACGGGTGCCGAATGCGACGCAATCATGGACGCGTTCGGTGGCCACGACGCTTGTATCGAAGAAGTCGGCAATCCAATTTTGCCCGGCTACACAGCGTCGAAAATTCGCTGGTTCAGAGATACTCATCCGGGTCCATATGCACAAATGGACGCCATTCTGCTGCCGCATGACTACTTGAATTTCTACCTTACGGGCGAGCGCTGCATGGAAGCTGGCAAAATTGGAT
>JAQWSV010000301.1 GCA_029243005.1 Woeseiaceae bacterium | reverse complement strand
AATGGCGCTGTTCACCGAGCAGGCGAAAGACGTTGATATCATCATCACGACCGCGCTGATCCCCGGCAAGCCGGCACCGAAGTTGATTACCTCCGATATGGTTGCTGCCATGAAGGATGGCAGTGTGGTTGTAGACTTGGCCGCGGAGCAGGGCGGCAACTGCGAACTGACTGAGCCTGATGAACTGGTAGTAAAAGAAGGCGTCACGATCGTTGGCTACACTGATCTGCCAAGTCGTATGGCCGCGCAGTCGAGTCAGTTGTATGGCACTAATCTGCGCCACCTTTTGACTGACATGACACCGGAGAAGGATGGCGAGGCTGTCGTCGATATGGAAGACGAGGTTGTGCGAGGCGCGACCGTCTGTATCGGCGGTGAAACGACCTGGCCACCGCCTGCGCCGAAGCTGTCGGTTGCGCCAAAGAAGGTCGAGCCGGAACCCGCGCTGGCCCCGATGGAGGAAGAGAAGAAATCTGCAGCAGGCCCGATTATCACTGCCTTGGTCGGTGGTCTTGCATTGCTTGGTCTCGGTGCTGTCGCGCCGCCGTCATTCATGGCGCATTTCACCGTTTTCGTCCTCGCCTGCTTCATCGGCTACATGGTCATCTGGAACGTGACGCCGGCACTGCACACGCCGCTGATGAGCGTCACGAATGCAATCTCCAGCATCATCGTCGTTGGGGCGCTACTCCAGGTCAGTTCGGATGTGCCGGTGATCAAGTGGATCGCAGTCGCAACTTTGCTGATAACCAGTGTCAATATCGCCGGCGGATTCGCTGTTACCCGTCGCATGCTCGACATGTTCAGGAAGTGAGGTCGACATGATTAGTACAGGTATCGTTACCGTTTCATACATCGCCGCCACGATTCTTTTCATCCTGGCGCTCGGCGGACTGTCCAACCAGGAAACTGCTCGAAGGGGTAACTGGTGCGGCATCATTGGAATGACTATCGCGCTTCTTGCGACGGTCTTCGGTGTGGTCACGCAGAATTACGTCGAGTTGATTCTCGCACTGCTGGTCGGTGGATCCGCTGGTCTCCTGCTGGCCAAGCGCGTGCAGATGACCGAGATGCCGGAGCTTGTGGCTATTCTGCACAGTCTGGTTGGTCTCGCAGCTGTATTCGTCGGCTTCGCCAGTTTCATGGATCCAAACTCACACTTCGAAGGTGTCGAGAAGACTATCCATGACATCGAGGTCTATCTCGGCATCCTTATAGGCGCGGTGACCTTTTCCGGATCGGTCATTGCATTCGGCAAGTTGTCAGGCAAGATTGGCGGCTCACCTTTAATCCTGCCGGCACGTCACTGGCTGAATCTTGGCCTGCTGATTGCCTCGATCTGGTTCGGCTACCAGTTCGTCCTTCAGTCGGCAGCAGGCGGCGGACTGAACCCGCTGATCATCATGACTGTGATTGCGTTGCTCTTTGGCATCCACATGGTGATGGCGATCGGTGGCGCCGACATGCCGGTCGTCGTCTCGATGCTGAACAGCTACTCGGGCTGGGCCGCATCGGCGACAGGCTTCATGCTGAGCAATGACCTGCTCATCGTGACCGGTGCGCTCGTCGGTTCGAGTGGCGCCATCCTGAGTTACATCATGTGTCGCGCGATGAACCGCAAGTTCCTCGCGGTGATTGCGGGTGGTTTTGGAACCGGTGGTGGCTCGTCTGCCAAAGGCGGCGAGGACCAGGGTGAAGTTGCGCCCATCGGCGCCAAGGAAACGGCCGAATTGCTGGCCAATGCGAAGGAAGTGATGATTATCCCAGGCTACGGCATGGCCGTCGCCCAGGCGCAGCACGTCGTCAATGAGATTACGCAAGAGTTGCGCGGAAAGGGCGTGAACGTTCGTTTTGGCATTCACCCGGTTGCTGGCCGTATGCCGGGACATATGAACGTTTTGCTTGCTGAGGCGAAAGTGCCCTATGACATTGTCTTCGAAATGGACGAGATCAATGATGATTTCCCGGATGTCGACGTGTCTGTTGTCATAGGGGCCAACGACATCGTCAACCCGTCGGCCCTGACGGATCCTGACAGCCCCATCGCTGGCATGCCGGTGCTCGAGTGCTGGAAGGGCAAGACTTCAATCGTGATGAAACGATCGATGGCGACTGGTTATGCGGGGGTACAGAATCCACTTTTCTTTGAGGACAATACGCGGATGCTATTTGGCGATGCGAAGGAAATGCTCGACCAGGTCTTCAAGTCGCTTTGAAGGAACCCGAGGTAATGACTGAGCCCAACCTGGGCGACGAGTTTCGCGTGGAAATGGACGCGCTGATGCATCAGCTAACAGAAGCGCTGCCTGGTGTCGTTGGCAGTATCGACGATCGCATTGCACTGCCGCCCGATGCGGGCAATATCCTGGCCGACTTCCAGCAGCGGTTGCCTGAAAAGGGTAATGGTGCAGCGGCAACGATCGAGCGTCTGATTTATCTGAACAACCGGGCTGGCGGCAATGTCGTTGGCCCGAAGTCCTACCATTTCGTCATCGGCGGGAGCACGCCGGCGGCACTCGGTGCGGACCTGCTAGCAACTGCCTACGAGGCCATCACTTACACATGGATCCTGTCGCCGACCGGCGTGGAGATGGAGACACAGGGTCTGAACTGGCTCAAGGAGCTGTTCGGTTTGCCGGTAAGCTGGCCCGGCGTGATTGTCACGGGTGCGACGATGGCCAACTTCGTTTGTCTGGCGGCCGGGCGGCAATGGTGGGGCGAGCAGCAGGGTGTCGACGTCTCCGAAACAGGTATGTCGGTATTGCCGCCGTGTCCGGTCCTGACATCTGGTTTCGTACATGCAGCGACACTGAAGTGTCTTGCGACTCAGGGCATTGGCCGTGTCAATGTTCACCGCTATTGCAAGGACGACTTTGGCCGGCTGGATCTCGATGCTTACAAAAAGGGACTTGAGGCGCTGGATAGTGCGCCCGCACTGGTCGTCGTCAATGCCGGCGAAGTCAATGCCGGTGAGTTCGATCCTGTTAATGAGATGATTGAGCTTGCTCGGGAGCACAACTGCTGGGTTCATGTGGACGGCGCGTTCGGTCTTTTCGCTGCAACTTCGCCGCGAACCGCGCACTTCGTCGAAGGCGTGGAGAAGGCGGACTCGGTTACGGTCGATGGTCACAAATGGCTGAATGTGCCTTATGACTCCGGCTATGCGTTCGTTCGCGATCATGGCTTGATGGCGCGCGCTTTCCGTTATGACGCTGACTATCTGCCCAATGCAGACGGCGATCGACCGACACCGGGTGCGATTGGCCCCGAAAGCTCGCGGCGTGCAAGAAGCTTCGCGCTCTGGGCAACCTTGCAGGCCTATGGCCGTGAGGGGCAGCAGAGACTCGTCGAGCACTGCCTCGACATCGCACAGTATTGCGCTGAACAGGTCCGGGCGTCGGACAAGCTGGACCTGATGAACGATCCGCAACTCAACATCGTCTCATTCCGCTACAACCCGGGCGGTATGAGTGAGGAGACCCTGGACTATCTCAATATCAGGCTTGGCGAGGCAGTTATGGTGGATGGTCGATTTCTGATCGGGACCTCAAAAATGGGCGCGCGGACGATTTTCCGGCCCGCGTTTTCCAACTGGAGAACTCGCGAGGCGGATATCGACGAACTGATCGCGGTTATACTGGAGGTCGCAGCGACTTTGTAAAAACGAAATAATGAGAGGTAGGACAATGAAGAAATGGTTGATCCCACTGGCGCTTCTGGCGGCAGTGCCGGCCGATGCTGACTGGGTACTGAACAGCGATCAGTCCGCGCTGAGTTTCGTTTCCACTAAGGCGATCAATATCGCTGAAGTCCATCGCTTCGGTACGCTGAGTGGTGTTGTCAGTGCCGGTGGTCAGGTCGCAATCAACATTGATCTCGACAGTGTGGACACCGCTATCGAACTGCGTGACGAGCGCATTCGAGAGATGTTGTTCAACACGGCAGAACACCCGACGGCGTCCATCAAGGCACGTGTCGATAGCGCAGCGCTTGATGCGCTTGAGCCGGGACAATCGACGACCATGGCCTTCGAAGCAATGCTGTCATTGCACGGCAACGAACGCCCGGTGACGATGGAAGTCATCGTGGCCCGAAGTGGCGACCACAGCCTAATGGTGTCGACCAGCAAACCGGTCATCATCAACGCGCTGGCATTTGCACTGGGTGACGGTGTTGAGGCGCTTCGCGCGATCGCCGGGCTGCCAAGTATCAGTCTCGCGGTGCCGGTCAGCTTCGTATTGGCGTTTGACGAAAGTTAAAGGCTAAGCTACCGGAAAGGTGACATTGCACTGACCTGTCCTCGGGCTGGAGAAGTACTCGGTCAGTATTTCGCCGGCGCCGGTGTGGTTTTGCCAGCCCAGCAGTCCGAACGCATGGCGGTGTCGTTCGAAATTCGCCGCCGTCGCTGCAGTCCTTCGAATACTGTGGCAGTCGGCCTAGGAATTCCCGGGTAT
>JAQWSV010000293.1 GCA_029243005.1 Woeseiaceae bacterium | reverse complement strand
TCGACAACCTCAGGGCGTATCGCTGACGATCACGGAAAAGCCGTCGAAGTGGTACTCCCGATGGCCGTCGCTCAGGGTGACATCCATCACAGTGCCCGCTGCGATATCGGCAAATGCCTGTCCCAAAGCTGTCATGTACGCACCGTCCACAACAGGTACGGTGTGCGAGGTAATTGCGGTATCGATGTCACCAGCGAGCCTCGCCAGTCGTTCCGCCGTTTGCATGTAGTCTTCGAAACTGGCGCCCGGAATGTGGGCGTACAATGGGGCCAGGTAGAACGTATCCCCGGTAAAGAGTTGACGATTTTCCCGGTCAATGAGGCATATCGAGTCCGGCGCATGGCCGGGCGTAAACAATATTTCGAGTTGCCGGCCGCCAATATCGATAATGTCACCCTCAGTAACTATGCGGTCGATATCGAATGCATAACTCTGGTAGGTGTCGGCATTGAATCCATCGGGCAGTGGCTTCCAGACCCAGCCTTCAGCTAGAAAACCAGCGACTGCTTCCGGAGCGCTGCCCTGCGCACGCTCGGTCGTGTAAGCCAGGCCGGTGCCATAGATCGTATCGAACAGATGATTGCCACCGATGTGGTCATAATGCGTATGCGAATTGAGGACGACAACATCCAGATCCGTCAGCTGATCGACCACGCGACGAATGTTACCGATGCCAAGCCCGGTATCGAACATCAGCGCAAAGTCTTCACCGATAATCAGAAATGAGATGACCTCTTCGAACTGGCCTGGCTCATAGATCGCGAGAATATCGTCATCGATGCGATACACCTCAAACCAGTCTTCGCTTTGTTCAATCTTTTCGTACTGGCCCCACTCCGGCCGTGGCAAGGCGTCCCACCATTTGTCTTTATCCGCGCCGCGGTTCTGCACCTGCTCGTTGTTAGCGGCAGCGGGCTCTGAATTTCCTGCAGGCTGCTCCGAGCAAGCAGCCAGTGCCAGCAGAATGGATACGATCATAAGACGTAACATCGACGGTGCTCCTCGTTTTGGGAGGATTGATTCTATCTTAATCACCGATTGGTACGATCACTTTGCATAACCGCGCCACCCCGGCAATACTCTGCGCATGCTGAGATGGCTTGCGAAACATATTTTCAGGTTGGGAGGCTGGACCGTCCTCGGTGAAATCCCCGACGTGGACAAAGCGGTCTTTATTGCCGCACCGCACACGTCCAACTGGGACGGTTTCTGGTTACTGGTTTACAAGCTGGTCGTCGACGTCGAAGTGAGCTTTCTCGCCAAGGACACGCTTTTCTGGAGGCCATTGGGTCCGATCCTCTCAGCAATGGGCGCGATTCCGATTGACCGCAGTAATGCTACGACGATCGTACAGCAGCTGGTCGCCACGTTCGAACGTGAAGACCACCTCTTTCTCGCGCTGGCGCCTGAGGGTACGAGAAACTGGGTGCCGTACTGGAAGACCGGCTTCCACCGGATTGCGTCGGCTGCCGGCGTGCCCATTGTCCTCGCTCATGTCGATTACGAGCGCCGTGAGATCGGTATTGGACCGATGCTTCCCTGCGGGCGCAGCCTTGAAGAGGACTTTGAAGACATTCGCACCTATTACACAGGCGTGAACGGCAAGCGCCCTGAGCTACAGGGCCCGGTAACCTACTCCACAGACTAGCTACCAGCGGGCGCGTACGCTTACGAAAACATTTCTGCCAACGGCGTCCAGGCCGGAGCCGTGCACCCGGTAGCGTTCGTCGAGCAGATTCTCAACGCTGGCAGCTACCTGCCATGTGCCACTGACATCCCAGCTGGCGCGGAGATTCGCGGTCACCCAGCCAGGCGTGCCGTCAGGATTGATTCGCGAGTCACTGACGTCGCGCGGACTGAGTCGGTCCTGCCCTGACGCAAATACGAGGAAAGGTTCGATGATGACGGCATCGGTCGCCTGCCACAGCAACGATACCCGGCCATTGAAAGGTGGTATCCGGTCACCCGGCATGGTGGCGCCTGTCGCATCCTTCTCCTCACCACGCAGGTAGTTGACGACGAATTCGGTGCTCATGCCCGATCGCAGAACCATTCGACCACCAATTTCGAAGCCGACGATATCCGCCGCTGAAATATTGCGACTCTGGATAATGTCACGCCCATCCGATGTTACATCGCCGGTAAAAACTGAGGCAATGCGATCAGTGTAATGCAGCGCGAAGACCATAGCATCGATATCGAATCGCTCACCCTGATGGCGAATACCGACATCAAACTGCATAATGTGCTCTGAGTCGAGATCGGGATTGGGCACGTTGAAGCGATTACCCGGGCGCTCGCCCAGTGTGCCAAGATCAAATACGTTCGGTGCCCGAAATCCGTAGCCCAGATTAGCAACGAACCGGGTCGCATCCGTCAGCGTGAACACCCAACCAAGGTCTGCGCTGAAATCTTTCTGCTCGACAGACGTAGCGGGCACGGCGCCGGCTGCGGGCAAATCCGTATTGATGGCACTGAATCGGAGCCCACCGGATAAGGACTGACGCTCCCCGAATCGATGCAGGTAGTTGCCGAAGATCGCAGCCTGGCCTACTGTCGAACCGTTCGGGAACCGTGGCGTAACCACCTGCACGTCGCCGCTGGTTATGTCCTCCTCATAGCGATGACTGGAAACCTCATCATGATAGAACTCGATGCCGGCAATCCAGTCGCCGGTCCCGGTTTCGCCATTTGCGTTGACCGTCAGTCCAAACAAGTCGCTGCGATTATTTTCGTGCCGGCGAACGTTGGACTGAAAACCCCGAGACTGACGGTCGTCGACGATTCGTTGCCAACCCAGGTCGACATTCCAGGTAGCATCGAGGAAACTTTCTGCGCGCGTGTATCGAATATGCCCAAATATCCGGTCATTGGGCGAAAAGAAAAACTCCGACGATGCCGGCTCTGTTTCACCAAACCCCGGCACCAGCTCATCGATGCGCGGCGTCATCGGCTGGCGTGCAACCTGAACATCGAACAGCCAGGACTCCAGTTCGTTCGGCGTTGCAGACAACGCGACTCGACCGCCCTTCGACTGATAGCCGCTGGGCCCTATTCGCGTCCCGTCGCCGACGCGCCGGTTTCCGGTCTCGAGATACTCACCACCAATCAGGGCGGCATATTGTTCGTTACCAAACTCGACAGATCCGCGCATAATCTTCGCAAGATCCGCAGTATCGAATGCGAGGAAAGCATCCCCTTGATGACCGCGGTCATCAAGGACGGGGATCCGTGACAACGCCTGAACGACGCCACCCACGGCGTCACTTCCGTACAGCGAAGCCGGCGCACCGCGCACGATTTCAATTCGATCCAGCGTGCCAGGCGCGACCAATGCCATGTATTGCGTCGGGGCATTACGAAAGATGGCGTTGTTTAGACGAATGCCGTCAACGAGATGTAGAACCCCCGAGCCCTTCAGTCCACGGATGATCGGGGAGCCCTGTCCCGGCGTGGTCTGTTGCAGAAAAACGCCGGGCTTCGCAGCCAGGGAGTCTGTCATCAGCTTTGTACGTGAAATCTCTTCAGTCGTGACCACAGTCAACGCGACGGAGACTTCATTGATTTTTGCTG
>JAQWSV010000280.1 GCA_029243005.1 Woeseiaceae bacterium | reverse complement strand
ATGGCGGGTGCTAGCTCGCTGGCGTCGATCGAAGAAATCGAGCAGCTCTGGTATGAACTGCAACGCGAAGTCACTGAATCCGGAAGGATCGTCAGGTTCCCACTGTCAGTCACCAGGGCGGACGGCGAAGTCGCAACGACGGACGTCGTTCGTGTAGGCACGTTCAATATCGTGTTCGAAGACGGTTACCTACAATATGGAAGCACCGGTGCAGTCAGCGAACTGCAGCGTCAACCGGAACAAGGTCGTTACACGAACTCGACGGCAGACATGGTGAATGCCACTTCCGGTCCGGTGACCTTCGGCCTCGACGGTACCCGTGGCGGTATTCTCGCGCTGCTAGTGGAATCACCGACGATTAAGGATCGCATTAACCAGGGCGGTATCGTTGGTTACTGCATCATCGGCCTCGGTATCGTCGGTCTGCTCATCGCGTTCATTCGCTGGATCAGCCTCTCGGGCGCTAGCCGCAAGGTAAACGCACAGTTGAAGAGCGATACGGCCAGCACGGATAATCCGCTTGGCCGTGTTCTCGCTGCGTATGAAGCTAACCAGAATGCAGATACGGAAACGATTGAGCTGAAGCTTTCTGAAGCGGCGCTCAAGGAAATGCCGGATCTCACCAAGGGGTTGCTATTCATCAAGGTGATTTCTGTCGTAGCCCCGCTGATGGGTCTGCTCGGAACGGTTACCGGTATGATCAAAACCTTCCAAGTCATCACGCTGTACGGCGCTGGTGACCCGAAAATGATGGCCGGCGGTATTTCGCAGGCGCTCATGACGACGGTTCTGGGCTTGGTCGTTGCGATTCCGATGGTACTGATTCACACGCTGGTTAGTGGTCAGAGCCGCAAGATCGTGAACGTACTGCAGTCGCAGAGTGCTGGCATGGTTGCCACGCACTCCGAGAAAAACGGCTAGTCACCCATCTTTGAGGAGTAGCGATGCTTTGGCTATTTGACAGTATTGAAGCCATACGCGACTTCATGGAGTTGGGTGGTCCGGTATTGCGCTGGATCGCGATCACTATATTCTTCATGTGGGTTCTCATCCTCGAGCGGTTGCTGTATTTCCGCTCGTCGATGAAAGCCATGTCGATGCATATTTATGATTCGTGGGAGGCGCGATCGGAACGTCGTTCGTGGAATGCACATATGATTCGGGAGCAGATGATCTCGAAGTTTTCCACCGCGACTAACCAGTCTATACCCATGATTCAGACCCTCGTGGCGCTTTGTCCGCTGCTGGGTCTGCTCGGAACGGTCACCGGCATGATCAAGGTCTTTGAGGTCATGGCGGTTTCAGGCTCGGGAAATGTTCGCGCTATGGCTGCGGGCGTATCCCAGGCCACCGTGCCGACAATGGCGGGAATGGTAGGAGCACTTTCGGGTGTTCTCCTTGTAACTTTGCTTAGCCGCCGAGCGGCACGTGAGGTTGAGCTCCTTGAGGACTCACTCACGATGGATCATTAAAAGGTATCTGAAATGCGTAGAGCACAAGCAGGAATGGGCGGTGAAGAGGACGATAATGAAATTAACCTCACACCCATGCTCGATGTGGTTTTCATCATGCTTATCTTCTTCATCGTAACGGCCTCCTTTATTAAGGAAGCAGGTATTGATGTGAATCGTCCGGACGCTCCGACCTCGGAGTCTGTCGCTGACGCCAATATTCTTATTGCCATCAGCGCAAACGACGAAATCTGGATTGATCGTCGCATGATCGATCCGCGCGCAGTTCGCCCGAATATCGAGCGTCTGCATGCTGAAAACCCGAAAGGATCAGTCGTTATCCAGGCAGACAAGAAGTCGACCAATGAATTGCTGGTCGTCGTCATGGATGCTGCGCGGCAGGCGGGCGTGTACAACGTCTCGATTGCTGCTAACAACGATTAGAAACCCGAACAGGAAAACGGGCACACTAGTGTGCCTCCGGATTTCTGGAACCGGTTAGCGAAGCGAAGAGACCCGCTGAGGAGCGCTAATTATGATAGGCCGCTACATATTTTCGATCGTTGTAGGCTCGGTTATTACCTTGTCACTGATTTTCGTCATGCATCTTTTGATTGAGCATGCCGAGGATGCCGTGACGACGGAACGGACCAAGCATCAGCTTGATTTCGTTCGTATAAAACGCAACGAAACGCTGAACACGGAAGATTTTACCCCTGAAAAACCGCCGAAACCGCCTGAAACGCCACCTGAGGTGCCCCCTCAGGACATGGATTCGGTGGACCCCAACGCACCCACGATCAACATTCCGGCACCGCAAATGTCGAACACCATCGAGCTTGGTGGTCCCGGTGGTATGAACGTGGCGGAAGGCGATTATCTGCCGATTGTGCGTGTTGCCCCTGTATACCCAGCGCGTGCCTTGTCGCGCGGCATTGAGGGCTATGTTGATATGGGCTTCACGGTAACAACCACTGGTACTGTGAAAGATCCGATCGTGCTGTTCTCCACTAGCAGCCTGTTCGAACGGGCAGCGACCAGGGCTGTATTGAAGTTCAAGTACAAGCCCAGGGTTGTGGACGGCATTCCGGTAGATGTGCCGGGTGTAAAAACACGCATTACTTTCCAGATCGAAGATTAAACGGATCACCCGGTGGACAGGGCGGAACCCCAGATTCAAGGACCAACAAAATATGAGTAACAGCAATCGTTTTCTACAGCGTGTCTGGCTTTTCCTCATTTGCGGCATGTTTGCTACAGGCGCCGCCTTTGCTCAGGATAATGAGCGCGAGGAGCGTGACAAAACGAAAACCAAGCAGGCTCAGGCGGTTAGTAAAGAAGTGTATGACCGCATTCAGAAGGCGCAGGAAGCGATTGACGCGGACGATGCCCAGGGCGCACTGAAAATCCTTACTGCACTCGAGAACAAAAAGGGCATCACCGAGTACGAATTGCAGAATGTGCTCAACTATATCGGCTTTGTGCACTACAACCTCGATAATATAGATGAGGCGATAGCGGCGTACGAGAAGATGGTCAATATTCCGAGCATCGAGCCGCAGATAAAGAAAGCCACAATTTATACGTTGGCGCAGTTTGCGACGATGCAGGAGAATTACGAGCAGGCACTGAGCTACCTGGACGAGTACTTTTTACTGGAAACCAATCCGGCTCCGGAAAATTACATCCTGGCTGCGCAGAACCTGTACCAGGTCAATCGCTACTCGGACATGATCGAGCCGGTCGAGAAGGCAATTTCTGAAGCCCAGCGACGCGAGGTCGAGGTCAAGGAAGACTGGTACGTATTGTTGAACTTTGCGTATTTCAATCAGGAAAACTACGCCAAGGTTCGAGACATTCAGAAGATCATGCTCGTCACCTGGCCGAAGAAGCGATACTGGTTCTCACTGGCAGGTGCCTATACGGAACTGGGCGAAGACGACAACTTGATTGCTGCGTATGACGCCGCGTATACGCAGGGCATGTTCGACAAGGAGGCCGAATTTGTCACAATGGCGCAGCTCTACATGCAGCACGAGGTTCCCTACAAGGCTGCTGTTGTTCTGGACGCACAAATGGATGCCGGCGTAGTCAAGAAGGAAGCGAAAAACTACCGTCTTCTTTCTCAGGCCCTGACCTTGGCTGCCGAAGATGAGGCGTCGATTCCGGCTCTGCAGGCAGCGGCACGACTCAGCGACGAAGGCGAACTCAATCTGCGACTAGGTAATGCCCACCTGAACCTCGGGCAGTATAACGAGTGTATTTCCGCAATCCGTGAAGGTGTCCGCAAAGGTGGTATCAAGAGCCCGGACAATGCACAGATCTCTCTTGGTATGTGTCTCTATAATGAAAAGGAGTACCAGGACGCGATCACTGCATTTCGCGAAGCAGCCAAAACCCAGCGTTCAGCTAGAATCTCCCGTCAGTGGATCAGCGTGATCGAAAGCGATATAGAACGTAACCGCCAGATTCGGCTCGCTGAGAACGCGGCACGTCGGCAGCTCGAAGAACTGTCTCAGCGTCGCAGAAGGATAGAACGCACTTAGTACGTAGTTGAATAGATTCAATGAGGGCCGGACGAAAGTCCGGCTTTTTTTGGAGCCAAATCCTTCAGAAATTAACAATGATGGTCATTAACCGGGGACGTTGACCGTCCTTACAATCCGCGAGCGGTTTACAGCCAGGAAGCAAGAATGCCGAAGATTAAGTTTGTAACGCCCGATGGTGAACGTCACGAAGTCGACGTCCAAATCGGATATTCCGTCATGGAAGCGGCGATAAATAATAACATTGAAGGTATCGTGGCCGAGTGCGGTGGTGCTTGTGCATGCGCAACCTGTCACGGCTATATCGATGAGGCCTGGATGACAAGAATCCGAATTTCCGGGATTTCCTTGGA
>JAQWSV010000273.1 GCA_029243005.1 Woeseiaceae bacterium | reverse complement strand
GCAAACCAGCCAGCAAAGCTTGGCCCAGGAGACTCAGAACCTGGTCAATGCTTTGCGCCGCCCGGAAGTCCGCGGGCGGTGGGGTGAGATAACGCTCCGCCGACTGGTCGAACTGGCCGGTATGGTTGAGCATTGTGACTTCCAGGAGCAGGTACACACCCGCTCGGACGACAAAATCATCCGGCCCGACATGATTGTGAGGATGCCTGACCGGCGGGAACTGGTCGTCGATGTCAAAACGCCGCTCGACGCCTATCTTGAGGCAGCAGAGGCCAAGGACGATGCACAGCGCGATCTCGCACTCAAACGTCACGCGCGTAATGTCAGGGATCACATCCGCAAGCTCTCTAGCAAGGCCTACTCGCAGCAGTTTTCCGAGAGCCCTGAATTCGTCATCCTATTTATACCCGGGGACCAGTTTCTGAGCGCTGCATTAAATGAAGATCCCGACCTTATCGAGTCTGCACTCTCACAGAAGATCATTCTCGCAACCCCAACCAGCCTAGTGGCGTTGCTGAAGGCCGTCGCATACGGCTGGCGCCAGCTCGCGCTTGCAGATAATGCCGACGAAATCCGACGCCTCGCTGAAGACCTGTATGGCAGGCTAGGTACGTTCGTCGGGCACCTAAACAAAGTGGGTAAGCAGCTTTCCAGCAGTGTGGACCATTACAACAAGGCGATGGGTTCGTTGGAGCGGAACGTTCTGCCAGGCGCCAGGAAGTTTGTAGAACTCGGCGTGCATCCCAAGAAAAAAATCGAGTCGCTCGAAACGCTGGAAGCATTACCAAGAAGGATCGTTGAGCCGCAGAATGACGGCACCGACGAGCCCGCTGACAAGAAACCACCCCAGTAAAACCAACCCGCCTGAAGGATGAAAGTTGAGTATTGACCCAAAGGGCTACGAGTACGCGAGCGATGTGCTCCAGGACCGCGTAATTCTTATCACTGGTGCCAGCGATGGTGTCGGCAAAGCATTGGCATTGCACCTCGCGGAACTGGGGGGGCGGGTCATTCTGCACGGCAAGAATGCACGCAAGCTGGAACAGGTTTATGACGATATCGAGGCGATTGAGGGCGCCGCACGCCCTTCTATTGCCGTCCTCGATCTCGCGACGGCGACCGGTGATGAATACGCAGCACTGGCAAACAGCGTCGAGGAAACGTTTGGCCGTCTCGATGGCCTGGTCCACAATGCGGCGATTCTCGGCGAGCGCCTATCCATCGAGCAATATGACCCCGGTGAGTGGCAGAAGGTTATGCACGTCAATCTGACAGCACCTTTTGTCCTTACGCAGCTGTTGCTGCCAATGCTCAAGAGATCCGACGACGGATCCATCGTGTATACGAGCAGTGGCGTCGGCAAGGTCGGCAAGGCCTATTGGGGTGCCTATTCCGCCTCGAAATTCGGCATCGAGTCGCTGTCGCAAATGGTCGCAGCAGAGCATGAACACACAGCCGTGCGATCGAACTGCATTAATCCAGGGCCGGTTCGGACCAAGATGCGGCTGGAGGCCTATCCAGCGGAAGATCGGGACCAGGTCCCGGAGCCAAAGGATATCCTTGCTGGCTATGTGTACCTGCTGAGCAAGGACAGCCGAGAAATCAGCGGCCAAAGCTTCGACATACAGTAAATAAATAACAGTAAAGAGTTTTTATTACATTTTGTCTTAACAGCCTTTTCTCTTCTTATTATTGTGTTTTCTCTTTGCAGCTGGCTGTTGGGCATAGGGTTCCCTGACACCGGCGACTCGATACAAGAGACGTACCTGCGCGGGCGTAAGCGCCTGGTACTTGCCGCGCCTTAGCTTCCGCGGCAACTCAAGCGGTCCGTAGCTAATTCGCATCAAGCGGCTGACCTGGTAGCCGACAGACTCCCACAGTCTGCGAACCTCTCGATTTCGACCTTCCTTAAGGGTTACGTGGAACCAACGATTCGCCCCATCGCCGCCCGCGATCTCGATGGCTCCGAAAGCCGCCATGCCGTCATCCAGCATAACGCCGGACTTCAGTGACTCCAGCTCCGATCTGCGAGGAACGCCGTGTACCCGAACCGCGTATCGACGGACAAGCTCGGCCGAGGGATGCATCAGCGCATTCGCGAGCGCGCCATCCGTCGTGAATATCTGCAGACCGGTTGTCGAGAAATCGAGCCGGCCAACCGCAACCCAGCGGGCACCCACCAGATGTGGCAACGACTCAAAAACCGTGCGACGACAGTCCGGATCCGATCGGGTCGTAATCTCGTTGTCCGGTTTGTTATAGATGATGTGGCGATGAACCGAAAATGCTGCCCGGACCCGCAACGGCTGGTTGTCGAGGACAAATTTTTCTTCACCCGAGACCCGATCGCCAAGCTCAGCTGGTCTGCCATTGATCGTGAGTCGACGCTCGCGAATCCATCGCTCAATCTCGCGCCTCGAACCATGCCCCGCCGCGGCAAGCAGCTTTTGGACACGCTCCGCCATTAGGCGCCTGTCAGTGACGCGTCAGCATCCTCTTCTGTGTCCCCTTCATCGCTGACCGCGTCCGTAGCTGGGCCCCGAGCCTCGGAATTTCCCTCTTCCGAATCGGACCATTCAGTGACCTCGATCGGCTCGACGCCCCGGTCCGGTACGGGCGCGATATCGGCATCAGAGTCAAGCGCCGAGTCGCCCCCCTCATCGACAGCTTCCTCGGCGAACGGCGTAGTGAAATCCGCCACGTCTTCCATCGCCGGATTGTTTTGTGCGTCAGCGGCATCCGCCGTTGTCGCATTAGCGGATTCTTCCTCGGTAGCAACAGGACCAGCCTCGTCTTCTTCCACTGCTGGGAGATTCAACTGCACTCGTAGGCTCTCCCAATCCGACAGGTCCGCCAGGGGCGGCAAGTCGTCGAGCTTTTTCAGTCCGAAATAGTCGAGGAACTCCTTCGTCGTACCAAACATCTCCGGACGGCCTGGCACGTCACGATGACCCACCACGCGTACCCACTCCCTTTCCAGAAGCGATCGAATGATGTTGGCGCTGACGGAAACGCCGCGAATCTCCTCGATTTCACCGCGTGTCATCGGCTGCCGATAAGCAATCAGGGCCAGCGTCTCGAACATGGCGCGGGAGTAACGCGGTGGGCGTTGCTCCCAGAGCTTTTGCAGTCGCTCGACCATGTCTGACTCGATCTGGATACGAAATCCAGATGCGACCTCCCGGATCGAGAAACCGCGGTCCTCGTATTCCTCGTTAAGCGTGCTTATTGCCTGGCGAATTAGCGACCTCTCGGGCTCAGCGCCCGTATCAAACAAGCTCTGCAACTGGCTGACGCTCAGCGGTCGGCCGGCAGCTAACAACGCCGACTCAATAAAGTATTTAATTTCTATGTCGTCCATCGGGTGACTTTCTCATGTCCCTTGTTCTTCTATAGATTCCTGGCCAATGGCTTCCCCATCATCCGTTGCCAGCCGCACGGACGATGCAGCACGGACGTGCAATGGTGCGTATGACTCAGCCTGGACCACTTCGATTACAGACTCACGTAATAATTCCAGGATGGCAATGAATGTTACGGCAACACCCATACGCCCCTCTTCCGGATCGAATAAATCGGCAAACCCTGAAAACGTCCCAGCCTTGATGCGCACAAGAATTTCCGACATTCGCTGTCGCACAGACAATGGTTCGCGTTGCACGTGCAGACTGGAAAACATCTCGGCCCGTTTCAGCACGTCGTGAAATGCCAGCAGGAGCTCTTTTAACGTGATGTCCGGAAGGTTTGTCGTGATCTTTCGTTCCGGCGCATCGGCGACAGCGACATTGACGTCACGCTCCAGTCGCGGCAATTCACTCAGATCCTCCGCTGCCTTCTTGAAACGTTCGTATTCCTGCAGTCGGCGGATCAGTTCCGCGCGCGGATCCTCTTCTTCCTCATCCTCGGTCTCGACACGTGGCAATAGCATTCGCGATTTTATCTCAGCCAGCATGGCAGCCATGAGGAGATATTCACCCGCCAGTTCCAGCTGCATCTCTTTCATCAAATCAATGTATTCGACGTACTGGCGAGTGATCTCGGCAATCGGAATATCCCGAATGTCGAGATTCTGACGGCGGATCAGATACAAAAGGAGATCGAGTGGCCCTTCGAATGCCTCGAGAAATACCTGTAAGGCATACGGCGGTATATAGAGATCCTGCGGCAGCTCCGTGACCGGTTCACCGTCGACGATGGCAAACGGCATTTCACTTTGCGCCGGCACCAAATCTTCCTGCCCCTCGGGTTTCGGTGCATCTTTGGGGGTCAGGACTGTGAGTTCAGGTTTCATTGGATTCCCAGCGAGATCAACTCATTTTAGCGTAATTCCCGGAGGGTGGCTCCAGTCAATTCAGGCGAGCGTGCTGATATCACCAAGACCTTCTCGAAGGATTTCGATGGAACCGCTCGAGAGATCTATCACTGTAGTCGATTCGATGCCGGTCGGACCGCCGTCAACCAACAGGTCGATCTGGTTGCCAATCCTCTCTTCGATCGTATTTACATCACTGAGTGGAACGTCGTCGCCTTGCAACGACAATGTAGAGCTCATGATCGGTTCTCCCAGTGTATCCAGGATCGCTTTGACAATTGCATGATCCGGCACACGCAGACCGATCGTTCTGCGTTTCGGATTTTGCAGTCGCTTTGGTACTTCTCGGGTCGCCGGCAAAATGAACGTGTATGACCCTGGCGTCAGGGACTTGATCAACCGATAAGCCCAATTCTCGACGCGAGCGTACAAGCTGATTTCCGATAAATCGCTGCACACGAGGGTGAAGTTATGCCTCTTGTCTGTCTTCCGAATTCGGCGGATTCGATCCAGCGCACGCTTATCACACAAGTGGCAACCAAATGCGTAACTCGAATCGGTTGGATAGGCGATCAAAGCGCCATCTCGAACAGCCGCAACGACCTCGGCAATTAACCGAGGCTGCGGGTGCGTGGGATGGATCTCGACCAATTTCGCCATGCGCGGATTGTAGCCGCACAATCGGTGATGCGCTCAGCAATTTGAATGAATTTCGACCCCCGGTCGAATTAGGCTATCATGCTGCTCCGCAGCTCAGGGCGACCATAGAATTCCGATGCAATTACTGCTCGACTACATTCCGATTATTGCCTTCATCCTTGCCTATTTTTACAGGGACATATTCTTAGCGACGATCGTACTCATGGCGGTAATGCCGGTCATCCTGCTCATCCAGTGGCTGATGACAAAGAAGGTGAACCGAATCTATGCCGCATCGACGGCGCTGGTCCTTGTGCTCGGCGCTTTCACAGTGGCATTTCGCAATCCGACCTTCCTGTACTGGAAACCAACTGTCTTGAACTGGGCCATCGCGCTAGTTTTTCTGGGGAGCCAGTGGATCGGTGAGAATACAATTGTGCAGAGAATGCTCGGTAGTGCCGCTGAACTCACCGACACACAGTGGATTCGGCTCAATCAGACCTGGGTAGTATTTTTTATTTTCGTCGGTGCCGTGAATCTGTATGTCGCGTATTCCTTCAGCGAAGAGTTCTGGGTCAAGTTCAAGCTGTTCGGCATGCTCGGAATTACGCTTATCTTTGTCATTATTCAAAGTATCTGGCTGACGATAACTGCACGAAACAATGAAGCCACACAGGGCGATTCTGAAGCTTGACGATGTGGTACGCGATAATCAGCGAAGATGTTGATGGCAGCCTATCAAAGCGCGCAGGTGCTCGCGACGCACACTTGGCTCGGCTTCGGACTCTTGCTGCCGACGGACGTGTCCTGATAGCAGGCCCCCACCCGGCAGTCGACATGGAAGACCCTGGCGAAGCAGGATTCACGGGAAGCCTCGTGGTGCTCAATTTTCCTTCTCTGGAAGCAGCCAAAACATGGGCCGATGCTGACCCGTACGTTGAAGCCGGTGTGTATGCAAAAGTCACCGTAAAGCCATTCAAACCGGTCTTGCCATGAGTGCTGACCGAGTCGGACAGATTCGCGAGGCGCTTGGGTCAGCGCTTGATCCAACGGAACTGCTTATCAAGGATCAAAGTCATCTGCATGCTGGACATGAAGGCGCCAAAGATGGGCGCGGCCATTTTGACGTAACCATCGTTTCGGAATCGTTTACCGGACAAAATCTAATCCAGCGACACAGAATGGTTTATGATGCGCTGACTGAGCTTTTGGCAACAGATATTCATGCGCTCCGGATAAAAGCATTCACTCCGTCTGAGCGCTGACCGACAGACCTTTTCAAACTTTATCCAAGGATTTAATCATGTACCTTAAGAACGTTTCCCGGCGTATGGGAACGCGACTCGCAACGTGCAGTTTCGCACTCGCTGGACTCATTAGCGTAAGTACGACTTCGGCAGACACTATATTTTCGGTCAATGGCGCCGAGGTCGATAGCGCGGTAGTTGACCTGTACTTCAATAGCAGGCTCGGCAGCCAAGGCGGCCAGACAACGCCGGAACAACGCGAGATATTAATGACCGAGCTTCGCGATATCTATGTGTTGGCTACACAGACCAATGCGGCGGAGCTGGCACAGGACCCGCGCATCGCTGCTCAGCTGGATTTGCAACGCCAGAGTGTTCTGGCGCAGGCCGTTGCTGCCGAGATTCTCGCAAACATTGACGTTACTGAAGAAGAGCTTCTCGAAGAATATGGCGTGCAAATTAAAATTGCACCGCCACTCCAGTTCAAGGCCCGTCACATCCTGGTTGAAACGCAATCAGACGCCGTCGACCTGATCGGCCAATTGAAAGAAGGCGCAGATTTCCAAGCGTTGGCCAGGGAACATTCCACCGGCCCCTCGGGGCCCAGTGGTGGCGATCTCGGTTGGTTCTCACCGAATCAGATGGTCGAACCCTTCTCGCTCGCCGTGCAAAACATGGAAGATGGTGCGTATTCGTCTGAGCCGGTTCAAACACAATTTGGCTGGCATGTCATTCTAAGAGAGGAGTCCAGAGAGACTGAACCACCAACTTTCGAAAGCGCCAAGGAAAATATCACGGCCGCCATTCAACAAAGAAAATTTCAGGCGGAACTGGAAATATTAAGGGCAGTGGCCACGGAATAGCTCCGCTTTACTTAAGACATCCTATTTAACATTAAGGGCGCCAAAAGGCGCCCTTAATTTCATGTAAAAACTTATTTGTGAAACTGGTCACAGCATTGGTGCGGTCACGCGCCTATAGTTACTGACAAGTCGCCCCTAATCGCTCAGGGACGGCTTCTTCAACCCTCGAATCTCCTACGTGTGATACGAGACCTAAGTCGGCAAGGACGCCGACTTTTTTTTGCCCGATGCTTTTAGTTCAGCCCCTAATGAAGGGCGACTAGCTATTTTTCGAAAATATCGAGCTGTCCGTATTATCCTCTTCAAAATAGATCACGCTGATTCCAACCGCTTTTTCACTCGACTCCGACGGACCGTGATCGTGGAGAGTTTCATACGCCGCGAAAAGATCATCAATCGATTCAACGAACTCAGCCAATCGACCTGTGCTAATCCTTTTCAATCTTGGTACATCGCTTCCACGAACGCCAGTCGTCGATGCTATTCGCATGACCCAAGAGTCCTCATCTGGCAGCAGACCAGTATTATGGACTAATGCCAAAGCGTTTGGATAAATCAGCAATTCGAGGCCGTCTGCGAGTCGCTCATTTACCTCTCGGCCTGATACATTACTCTTCAGTACTCGCAGTTTTCCAGCGTCGGTCACTTCTACGGCATTAATTCTCTTCAACTCAGTGCGCATCGCGCCAGGAGGGATATCACCACCAAACTTCCGAACCAAGCTCGAGAACGAATTAGGCCCTTCGTCAAAATTCAAATCCAATGGTTTGC
>JAQWSV010000271.1 GCA_029243005.1 Woeseiaceae bacterium | reverse complement strand
CCTTATTCTTCCCGGATCCTGGCAGCCCTGTGGTCCTGGTGACGAAAGTCCCGGCGCTTGAATAACAACACTAGGCCCCCTACCAACGTCGCAATACCGACCACGAAGCAGATCGTGGGCCAGTACCAGTGATTCAGATACATTGAGGCCATCAGCGATATCACGCCTGCAGCCAGGTAGAAGAAAGGCAGGCTTTCGTAGATTGGCTTGGAAACCCACATAGCGGGAACCTCTCTCAGTCAGCACGAAGATTCTGCAACGCCACTACGCCGGCGTCCAGTGAATCAGGCGGTACCACCCACTGTTAGTTCGTCGATCTTGAGTGTTGGCTGGCCGACGCCCACTGGCACGGACTGCCCGTCCTTGCCGCAAGTCCCAACGCCCTGATCCAGTTCGAGGTCGTTGCCGACCATCGAAATCAGCCCTAGCACCTCGGGCCCGTCGCCGATCAGCATGGCACCCTTCACGGGCGTGGTCAGTTTTCCTTTCTCGATAAGATAGGCCTCATTGGCCGAGAAGACGAATTTTCCGGAAGTGATATCCACCTGACCACCACCAAAATTCGGCGAATAGAGACCTTTGTCTACCGACTCAATGATCTCCTCGGGATTATGCGGCCCTGCCAGCATGTAGGTATTGGTCATACGAGGCATCGGCACATGCGCGAAGGACTCGCGACGGCCATTCCCCGTTGGATTGACACCCATCAGTCGCGCGTTCATCCGATCCTGCATGTAACCGCGTAACACGCCGTTCTCCACTAGGACGTTGTACTGACCCGGCGTTCCTTCGTCATCGACGGCCAGTGAGCCGCGGCGATTCGGCAATGTGCCGTCGTCAACAATCGTGCATAGCTGGTTCGCTACCTTCTGCCCAACTTTGCCGGTAAATGCGGACGTTCCCTTGCGGTTAAAATCGCCCTCCAAGCCGTGACCGACTGCTTCATGCAGTAGGATTCCGGGCCAACCCGCTCCAAGCACAACCGGCATCGCGCCCGCAGGCGCCGGGCTAGCCTCGAGTAATACCAGTCCCTGGCGAACTGCTTCGCGCGCATAACTCATCGCACGATCTTCCTGCAGGAAGTAGCCCAGGTCTGCACGCGCGCCACCGCCGCAGTACCCCTGTTCGCGACGGCCGTTTTCTTCGATAATGACGGTTACGTTCAGTCTTACCAGTGGCCGAACGTCAGCGGCGAGCGTACCGTCCGCCGCCGCAACGAGAATCAGGTCCTGGTTGCTGCTCAACGACACGATTACCTGTTCGATCCGGTGATCGAGCTTTCGAGTCTCCTCGTCGACCCGGCTGACGAGTGCTTTTTTTTCGTCGTCCGACAGACTGCTGGTCGGATCGGTTGTCGGGTAAAGCGCTGGCACCCTATTGCCTGTCGCAACTTGCACGGCTTTCGACTGGCCCTGCCGGGAGATCGCCCGCGCCGCCTTTGCGGCGTCTTCCAACGCCGGCAACATCAATTCTTCGGAATACGCAAAACCTGTCTTGTCACCACAAACCGCACGAACACCGACACCCTGGTCGTGGCTGAAACTGCCTTCTTTCAAAATGCCGTCCTCCACCGTCCAGGATTCGCTACGACTGATCTGGAAATACAGGTCAGCCGCATCCACGTCACGCCGGTACAGCGAGCCCAGTGCCTTGCTCAGGTGGTTCTGGTCCAACCCAGCCGGCACCAGCATCTGGGACATGACTGTGTCGAGTGCGTTGTCGGTCTGCGTGGTCAATTCATCTGCCCGTCACGAAAGAAGCAAACGATGATTCCCGCAATTGCGCCGTTAGGCAAGCGATTTATTCTTCGCTGATACAGCCAGCCAGTCTACTCACTGCCGCAAAGCGCTGCGAATCGGAGGCGTCGATGCCGGGATCGTCCCAAGACCCGGTCACAGAGTAGAAAATCTGGCCCATGTCTTTAAGCGGCTTCTTGAAAATCTGGGAGAAAACGAGTAGTGCGGCGCCCACCTGTGGTCCGCCGAGAAAGAAGCCTGCAACCGGCAAGGTGCTGCCCACGCTTGCGCTTACAATGGCAACCTGCTCGTAGTCACGGGTCATCAGCCCGGCGCGACCTACAATACCGACGTCCGCGGCGGGTCCGGTCAACGTAAAGTTGCAGGTATACGCATCGCCGTTGACAAGACGAAAGTCGCCCGTGATCGCATCAAACCCGAAGCCGGACTGGAACACGTCGCTGAAGTCAAGTGACAGCCGACGCGGCAATGCGGTGAAGCTCATCAGCCCGAATACCCTGCCCGCGCCCGGATCGACTTCCGCAACCGTACCGGCCGTCAGCTGGACATTGACCGAACCATTCAAAATGCTCATGAAGTCCTGGCGTGGAGCGTCGGGCCATTCGAGGTCTAGGTTGATTTCCATCCCGTCGCTACTCACACCTGGATCGTAGGCGAGTTCATTGAATGTCGCCTGCACATTGGTGCTTTTCAGCGAAGCATTGATGAAGGTGCGCTGGCCCGACGCTTCATAGGGATCGACGATCCAGCCAGCTGTTCCCTCGACGGTGAATGACTCATGATGGGCTATCCAATTCTCTGCCTCGAGGCCGCGGCCTGTATGGTCGAAATCGACAGTCAGGGCCCCGAAATGTCGCTCGCCAAGCGCGAAGTCCGCCGCACGCACCGAGATTGATGGCAAGCCCCGTGGGTCGATAGGCGCTGCCGATCGATCGTCTTCGATTCGATCGTCGCCAAGCATGATCAACCTGTCCAGCTCAAGCGTCATCGGCCGACCCGACGTAAAGTCGTAAGGTACGGTGATGGAACCCTCAGCCTCGGGTCCGGCAATCTGGATGACCCAGTCCTGTCCACTACGATTGACGACGATACGCTGGTCCGTGAATTTCTGGCCGACGGCATAGAGACTACCGACACCCACATCTATCCGGCGAATACGCTCGCCCAGACCGATTTCCCGATTGCCACGCCGACCTTCCGCCAGCCATTCGTTCAAATCCAGCTCACCCAGCTGTCCGTGAATGTGCAACCCGCGAACGTCAGCTTGCCGCGGATATTCTCCAACGGCAATGACGCCACGATCAAAATCCCAACCCTCAGGCGCATTTATGAATCGTCCAGTCCAGTTGATCTCGCCAGCGAGGCTACCGGTGGTCGTGATGACGTCCCGCTCGGGAAACTCTATCATCGCCGTCATTGGAAATGCTTCGTCATCCGACTTGTTGAGCGGTGCGGGCAGCTCTGCTTGGAATCCGAACAGGTCCGAACTGACGAAAATCTGCAGGGGTCCTGGCGCTGACGATCGCGCATTCGGGAATCGCAGGGTCGCCTCGTATTCGGTATCGCCACTGATGACGCCATCGAAGTGAACACCCAGCTCCGTCTGTAGTGCATCTGCCGTGGTACTTCCAGTACCGGAAAGAACGACGCTATGGGGCCTGTCCGGTTCTGGCAGCCGCGTAAGCGACAAGTCAACTGAGCTGCCCAGAAACTCAGCGAACAGTGACTCGGACGAAAGACTGTTGCGGGATACGGTCACCGTCCCGTTCAGGCCTGTAATTGGCGCGGGAAACCCGGCAACCTCGACCGTGGCATCACTCG
>JAQWSV010000266.1 GCA_029243005.1 Woeseiaceae bacterium | reverse complement strand
GGATATCGGTCGCGATTCTGAAGCATTCGCGAAGAAAATGGCAGAAAAGAACGTGCTGATTCGTGACAGCGTCGGCGGCCCTTCAACCTACGCCAGGGTCAGCATGGGCAAGCTCGAGGACATCGAGGTCTTCGAGCGGGTATTCACCGAGGTGTACAACGGCTGAATTAAATCTAGCGCGGCCGCCGGGGCGTGTAGGCCTCTGCTTCTCCGGGTGTCAGCTCGATGACCTTCAGGTGCCAGCGAATGAATGACGCATTGATTCGAAACCGGTACTTCCCGCTCGTATTGAACATCCGTACGCCATTGCCGAGCGCCTTCGCTCGTAAAATATTGCCCTGCAGGATACCGGTCGTACCGTCGACCAGGTCGAGGTCGAAGGAAATCATCTTGTTGTAATCCGAGTTGATACGCCAGTCGAGGATCCAGGGCGCCTGTACCTCGAACACGGCCGTATTGCGATTGCCCGAACCCATGAACTCGGCCACCTGTTCCTCAGCGCTTGCAGTAACGGTGACCGCGAGGGCCACCAGCATCATCGCCACTCTACATTTTCGTCGAATCATCTTGGAAGCTCCCTGTCGGCGCACATCATAGAGGAGAGTCGCACCCGGATCACTGTCCCGCCGTCCGTGTTTTATGTATAGCGAATGCCGTCGACGCCGGGTCAGCGCAGCGACGCCAGCGTTTTCTCTATACGTTGGAACGCATCCTCCAGCGTCGCCCGGGGCTGGCCAAAGGCCACCCGCAGATGGTGGTCCATGCCGAAAGAATCACCAGCGCCCAGGAATACGCTGGCTTCCCGGCACAATATCTCCATGAGCTCCGTCGAATTGATATCAAGGTGGTAGCGGATAAATGACACCGCAGATGCCTCCGACGGCGTGTAACTGAACATGCCATCTTGACTGTTCATCCATTCTTCCAGAATCGGAAAGCCGTTACGGATGTATTCGCGCGTTCGCTTCAACAGACGCGGTCGCACTGTCGGTGACAATGCATGCGCAGCCAGGATATTGCTGATGATGCCAGCCGTAATGGTCGTGTACTCGTGGCGTCGCCAGATATCTTCGACAATATCCGGCGGTCCGACCAGCCAGCCAACACGCAGGCCCGGGCAGGCGTAAGCTTTACTCATGCTGCCTAGGCATAGGACCTTGTCATACCGACCAAAGAAAGATGGCGTCTCTTCTTCTTGCAGTCGTTCCGCGCCACGGTACACCTCATCGGCAAGAATCCATGCACCCACCTTGTCAGCGGCGGCCACAACGGCGTCCATTTCATCATCAGTCATGATCTTGCCGGTGGGGTTGTTCGGATTGACGATCGCAATGATCTTTGTTTTGTCGCTCACGCCCGCATTCAGCTCGTCCGTATCAACCGCCCAACCTGCTTCTGATACGAGACGAAAAGACTTAACGACGTTGCCGCTGTTCGCAGCAATACCCCAAACCTGTTTGTAGGTGGGCGTCTGGGTCAGTAACTCATCACCCGGTGCCATCAGGGTCTGCATGATAATGTTGTTGGCCTCGGCAGCACCGACAGTCACGAGCACGTTTTCCACGCCTGCGCCATCATATAGCGCAGCGATATTCTCGCGCAGCTCCGGGTTGCCGTTCACATGCGGATAATTGATCTCAGTGGCCAGCAACTCGCTGACCTTGTCGCTGTCGTCATCGAGGAGCTCATCCAGGCGTATCGGGTGAACCCCGCTCTCGGTAAGATTGATGTCGACTTCTTGTTCCCAAAGCGACTGGTGGTATTCGAGGTCGAACGGTGTGAATGTCATAAATCGATGTCCAATGTGGGCTCAGGCTTACGATCATATCCGGGCGTGGGTGTCGTGGGCAAAAGTCATGGTAAATTCCTGTATCCGCGACAACGAGAACAACGATGCAGCGCGATTCCAAACTGATGGACATGCTGACGGGCTACGCGTCTGCCCATCAGCATCCGTTCAATGTGGCCGTCCATCTGGTTGGCATTCCCACGATCATGCTTGGCGTGTTTATCGTATTCAGCTGGGCGGGCTGGTCAGTGGACGGAATTACGATCAATGGCGCGCATGTGGCCCTACTGATCCTGCTGGCTTTCTATCTCACGCTGGACGTCGTGTTCAGCATCGTATTTCTCGCATACGCATTACCGATAACCTGGTTCGCCACGATAATTGGCGAGCAACCTGCGGCGACTTCCGGCACCGTTGCGGCGGCGACATTCTTTGGCGGCTATGCGGCACAGTTTGTCGGCCACGCCGTCGAGAAGTCGATTCCGGTTGTACTGAAACACCCCGTACAGGCGAATCTCGCGGCACCATTTTTTGTCGTCGTTGACGTGTTCGGGTTTCTCGGGCTGCGCGATGAATTGTTTCAGCATATACAGGCGCGCGTCGCAGAACTGAGGCAGCAGCAGTCAGCCTGACGAAACGGATACTCATCATGGCAAGAGACGACATAGAAGGACGCAGCAAGGGCAGGCCGAGCCGGGAATTTAACCTCACGAGCTTTGTGTGGCGCTTGCTCGCGTCACTGTCCCTCGTGCTGGTCAGTTACAATCCCACGCAATACAACTACTGGTTGTGGGTGATTACCGCCATGAACAACGATCCGTCGACGCTCGGACCTGAACACTTCGTCGTCGGGGTTGTACTCCTGATCGGCTGGGTCATCCTGCTCGCGGCGACACAACGTTCGCTCGGTCTCCCCGGCCTGATGCTGGGTTCAATGCTGCTGGGTAGCGTTGTCTGGTTACTGGTCGATATAGGCTGGCTGAACGTCGCGACGTTGTCATCGGCGACCTGGATAGCGCTGTTTTGCATTGCTCTGCTCCTGGCCGTTGGTCTGAGCTGGGCACATGTCTGGCGAAGGTTAACCGGACAATTCGAGGTCGACGATGGTGATAACTAATTGGGAACTCGCCGGTTGGAGCGATACGGCGTTAAAAGACGGCAAAAATACTCATGTACGTTCTGTGTACACGCCGTTTTCTGCCCGCCTGTGCCTTGTCTCGCACTCGGCAATCAAGTCTTCAATTGAGGGAACATGCTGATGAATTTTCTTATTCCTGGGCTGACACTGGCGCTTGTAGCTCTTATGTCCTCTGCATGCACGCCGGAACAGGCTGCGCCAACTTGTACTAATGAAGGTGGTTATGTAATTGATGCCACGATCGTTGACGGGACGGGTGCACCAGCATTTGCGGGAAATGTACGAATCAGGGAAGGCTTGATTGCCGAGATAGGCACTGCAATCGAAATGTGCGATGGCGAAACGCTAATTCACGGCGGTGCCCTGACCCTCGCACCAGGATTTATTGATACCCACAGCCATGCTGACGGCGCCATCCGCGACCTGCCGGACGCGCTCAATCACGTCAGCCAGGGCATCACGACCGCGATCATCGGCCAGGACGGCGGTTCGCAATACCCGCTGGGCGAGTTCTTTGCGGAGCTCGAGGCAAACCCGGCTGCGCTGAATGTCGCGTCATACGTCGGTCACAACCGATTGCGTTACGAAGTCATGGGCGATGATTTCAAACGAGTTGCAACCGAGGAAGAAATTGAACAGATGAAGGTCATGTTGCAGGCTGAGCTGGATGCAGGTGCGCTCGGTCTGTCGGCCGGTCTCGAGTATGAGCCCGGCATTCACTCGGAAACCTCGGAAGTGCTTGCGTTGGCACACATCGCCTCCGATGCCGGCGCCCGCTACATCAGTCACGTAAGTAGCGAA
>JAQWSV010000253.1 GCA_029243005.1 Woeseiaceae bacterium | reverse complement strand
CAAGCCTTATCGTTACAGTGCCCGTGCCTGGGAGATGACGCAGCGAGCGACGGTATCGCCGCACGATTGCGCCGGTTCGAATATGAACGCCCACGTGCTGCGCGGAACCGTCAAGCGCATCGTTCCGAGGGTAAACGAAGCGATTAACGAGACCTGGATTTCTGACCGGGACCGTTTCGGTTTCGAGGGCATCTACAGCGAGGATCGTCTACAGGAGCCGCGCCTGAAGTCGGGTGACACCTGGGAGAACGTGAGCTGGGAAGATGCGTTAAATCACCTGGCAGCAGCGCTTGGAGAGGCAGCCGGCGATCGTATCGGCATACTCGCGTCGCCGGGTTCGACACTGGAAGAATGCCATCTGCTGGCAAGGTTGGCCGGGCATGTTGGCACGGCAAATATCGATCATCGGATTCGCCAACAGGATTTCTCGGACCAGCATAATGATCCGTTGATGCCATGGTTGGGTGGAAACGTAGAGGACATCGAGGTCGCTGATGCCATTCTCGTTGTCGGATCTAATCTGCGGAAAGAGGTGCCAATAGTTGCGCACCGCGTCCGCAAGGCAGCGGTCAGCGGAGCGGCCGTTAGCTTTATCAACACGGCAGCTTACGAGTATCTCTTCGCGACCCATGAACACCTGAGCGGAGCAGGACTGGTTGCCGAACTGGCGGGTGTAGCCGCTGCCGCAATAGGCGCGAACAAGATACCGAAGACGATAGCCGTTATCTGTGGTGGTGTGACGGCCTCGCCGGGGCAGGAGCGTATTGCCAGGTCCCTGCACGACGCAGGTAATGCCATTGTAATGACTGGTCTGATTGCCGGACGACACGCAGCTTCATCGGCTATCCGCGCCTTGGTTGCAGCGATCTGCGAGGCTACGGGCGCACAGCATGGCACCCTTTCGGAGGGTGCAAACAGTGCAGGCGCGCATCTCGCGGGCGTGCTGCCGCATAGAGCGCTTATGGGTGTATCGAGAAGTGATTCGGGCATGACAGCCGCTGACATGCTGGCTCAGACACTGGATGTCACGATGTTACTCGGACTGGAACCAGAGGATCTGACATGCGTTTCCGATGCCGAATCGGCACTGGCGAAACACAAGTATGTCGTTGCGCTGACTCCGTTTGCCAGCGAGGCGCTGGAACGGTCCGCCAACCTGTTGTTACCGATTGGCACTTTTGCTGAAACGTCGGGTACTTACGTCAATTGCGAGGGGCGTTGGCAGAGTTTTGCCGGTGTCGCGAATCCGGTCGCTGAAGCCCGTCCGGCATGGAAAGTGCTGCGTGTGCTGGCAAATCTTCTCGAAGCGGAGGGATTTGAGTATCTGTCGACGGAAGAGATTCTTGCAGAGCTTTCGGAGCTCGCGCGTGATATCAGTCCGAACAACGCTTATAACGGTGGCAGCGCGATAGCCGCACCGAACGGTGCGGATGATTCCTCGGCAGTTGTCGACGTGCCTATTTACCAGGTCGATCCCGTCCTTCGTCGGGCGGCCGCACTGCAATTGACGCCCGAAGCGATACGTCGTCGGGATGAACCATCATGAAGATGTTCATTCCACAGTTCGTGCTGGACATCTGGAGCCGGTTTCCGCCCTTGATGCAGTACCTGTTCGAGACGACGTTCTGGATCGTCGTTGTAATGATCTCGGTCATTCTGACGGTTGCCTTCACCACGTACTTTGAACGCAAAGTGATCGGCTACATGCAGGGCAGGCTCGGCCCGAACCGGGTGGGGCCATGGGGGCTTGGCCAGCCGTTCGCCGACGTGATCAAGTTATTGATCAAGGAAGTGGTCGTTCCGCAAGAATCCAACCGATTTCTGTTTGTTATCGCACCTTTGCTGACCCTGGTTCCGGCCCTGGCGACCTGGGCGGTTGTACCGCTTACCGACACGTTCGTCATCGCCGATATTAATGCCGGTCTCTTGTACGTGCTCGCACTGACGTCTGTTGGCGTATACGGCGTAATCCTTGCGGGTTGGGCGACAAACTCGAAATACGCTTTCCTCGGCGCCATGCGTTCAGCCGCACAGATCGTGGCCTACGAAATTGCGATGGGCTTCGCGCTAGTCGGCGTACTCATGGCTAGCGGCAGTTTGAACCTCGGTGTTATCACTGAAGCGCAAGCAGGTGGCGTCAGCAACTGGTTCTGGCTGCCTTTGTTGCCCCTGTTCTTTGTCTACTTCATTTCCGGTGTTGCTGAGACCAATCGCGCGCCATTTGACGTCGCAGAGGGCGAATCGGAAATCGTCGCTGGTTTCCATGTCGAGTATTCCGGTGTTGCGTTCGCCCTGTTCTTCCTCGGTGAGTACGCGAATATCATCCTGATTTCGGCGCTGACGTCGATTTTGTTTCTCGGTGGTTATTTATCGCCGTTCGAGGGCTGGGTATTTCTCGAGGGTACAGCCGGGTCATTCCTGCGTGGGCCGTCGCTCGCTTGGTTGTGTATCAAGATCTGCTTCTTCATCTACGTATTTTTCTGGATTCGCGCGACGTTTCCGCGCTATCGCTATGACCAGATCATGCGTCTTGGCTGGAAGGTCTTTATCCCGGTAACCATCGTGTGGATCTTCGTTGAAGGTGTAATGGTCTGGATGCAGATTGGACCATGGGCGAACCTAACTGGATAGTGCTATGAACAGTATTCGCAGCTACATCAAGACATTTGTGCTCTGGGAGCTCTGGAAAGGACTGGCGGTGACATTCCGTAACTTTTTCAAGCCTGCGGTCACCATCTGTTACCCGGAGGAAAAAGCACCGCAGTCACCTCGCTTCCGTGGCCTACATGCGCAACGACGCTACGCCAACGGTGAGGAACGCTGCATTGCTTGCAAGTTGTGCGAGGCGGTATGTCCTGCACTTGCCATCACCATTGAATCCGACGTGGGCGAGGACGGTACACGGCGAACGACGCGTTATGACATCGACCTGTTCAAGTGCATCTATTGCGGATTCTGCGAGGAAGCCTGCCCGGTTGACGCCATTGTCGAAACCCGTATTCATGAGTACCACATGGAAGCGCCGGGCGAGAATATATTAACCAAAGACAAGTTGCTGGCGATCGGCGACAAATACGATGCGATGATCTCTGCTGATAAGGCAGCAGATGCAAAGTACCGGTAGAGGAATACGCAGTTTGTTTCACGCAATTCTCTTTTACTTCTTTTCAGCCGTCCTGTTGGGTGCGGCGCTTGGCGTAATTTTCTCGCGTAACCCGGTGCACGCCGTCATGTTTCTGGTGCTGGCGTTCTTCCAGAGCGCAGTCTTGTGGCTGCTCGCGGAGGCCGAGTTTCTTGCCATCGTGCTGGTCCTGGTTTATGTGGGCGCCGTTATGGTGCTGTTCCTGTTCGTCGTCATGATGCTGGACATTAACGTCGAGCGCGTGACCGGCGGATTTGCAAAGTATTTGCCGCTGGGCATCCTGGTTGCCGGCCTGATGGTGACGGAGCTTGCTTTGATTATCTGGGGCCAGGGCAGCGGTGTGGATCTCTCCGGCGGCTTCGTTGCAATGCCCGAGGGCTACAGCAATACAGAAGCGCTGGGGGCGGTGCTCTATACCGAGCACGTATATGCCTTCGAGATCGCCGCCGTCATTTTGTTGCTGGCCATTGTCGCGGCGATCACCCTGACTATGCGCAAGCGCCCGGGATTGAAACAGCAGGATGTTGCGAAGCAGGTTGCCGTCAGAGCAGAAGACCGTGTCCGGATAGTCAAAATGGATGCTGAGCGCGGGGAGGGAGAATCATGATCGGCCTGCAACATTACCTGACCGTCTCCGCGATTTTGTTTGCCTTGGCAATCGTCGGCATATTTATCAACCGTCGTAACTTGATCCTGCTCCTCATGTGCATTGAGCTCATGTTGCTGGCGGTGAATTTCAATTTCATCGCGTTCTCACGATATCTCGGTGATGAAACTGGGCAGGTCTTCGTGTTCTTCATATTGACCGTCGCGGCTGCTGAGGCGGCAATTGGCCTCGCGATCCTGGTTGTACTGTTCCGTAACCGCCGATCGATCAATGTCCAGGAACTGGACACGATGAAAGGTTAGGGCAGTGGAGAATATTCACCTCACAATCGTTTTCGCGCCATTGGTTGCTGCCATTGTGGCCGGCTTGTTTGGCAAGCAGGTTGGTCGGGCCGGAGCGCATTGGATCACGATTCTCTCCGTGGGCTTGTCCTTCATTTTGTCCTGCCTGGTCCTCAAGCATCTCTATTGGGACGGCGGCGAAGCACAGAATTACACGCTCTATACCTGGGCGGTCAGCGACGGCCTGCGCATGGAAGTCGGTTTCCTAGTTGATCGCCTGACGGCGCTGATGATGGTCGTGGTGACCTTCGTGTCATGGATGGTCCACATCTACACGGTCGGTTACATGCACGACGACCCGGGCTATCAGCGATTCTTCAGTTACATTTCCTTGTTCACGTTTGCCATGCTGATGCTGGTCATGTCGAACAACTTTCTACAGCTATTCTTCGGCTGGGAAGCGGTCGGCCTTGTGTCCTATCTGTTGATTGGCTTCTGGTTCAAGCGCGAGACGGCGATATTCGCCAACCTGAAGGCATTCCTCGTCAACCGCGTGGGTGATTTCGGATTCATCCTTGGTATCGCGGGCGTGGTGATGTTCAGTGGGTCGCTTGACTATGCCACCGTGTTCGCCAGCAGTGAGTTTATCGCCAACCAACAGATCGAAGTGATTCCAGGCACTGCCTGGAACGCGATGACCGTGATTTGCATCCTGTTATTCATAGGTGCCATGGGTAAATCGGCGCAGGCGCCATTGCATGTCTGGTTGCCCGACTCGATGGAGGGCCCGACACCGATTTCTGCACTGATCCACGCGGCAACCATGGTGACAGCCGGCATCTTTATGGTGGCACGCATGTCGCCACTGTACGAGTTCTCGGAAACAGCACTTGCCGTCGTGCTAACGATTGGCGCGATTACCGCGTTCTTCATGGGGCTTCTGGGTGTCGTTCAGAATGACATCAAGCGCGTCGTGGCTTACTCGACGTTGTCCCAGCTCGGTTACATGACCGTTGCATTGGGTGTGTCGGCGTACAGCGCGGCGATATTCCACCTGATGACGCACGCGTTTTTCAAAGCATTACTGTTCCTGGGCGCCGGTTCCGTAATCATCGCGATGCATCACGAGCAGGATATTCGCAAGATGGGTGGTCTGCGCAAGTACATGCCGATCACCTACTGGACGGCCGTTGTCGGCACGCTGGCGTTGATTGGATTCCCGGGTACCGCCGGCTTCTTCTCCAAGGACGCATTGATCGAGGCGGTCAAATACTCGCACTGGGCAGAAACCGATGCGCTGGTCTACTGGATTGCCTACCTCAGCGTATTGCTCGGCGTATTCGTCACGGCACTTTATTCCTTCCGCATGTTCTTCCTCGTTTTCCATGGCGAAGAGCGAATGGATAAGGAAACAAAATCACATCTGCATGAGACGCCCTGGGTCGTGACGGCCCCCCTGATCCTGTTGGCAATTCCATCACTGGTTATCGGCTGGATCACGATCGAGCCTGTCTTGTTCGGTGGATTCTTCGGAGAAGCAATCAGCGTGACCACCGGTCACGATGTGCTCGTACAGGTGGGTGAGACCTTTCATGGAAGCTGGAACTTTATTATTCATTCGCTGACGGCGGGGCCAGCGGTTTACCTCGCGCTGGCTGGAGCAGCGACCGCTTGGTTCCTGTATCTCAAGCGACCGGATATTCCAGCCTCGATTGCGACGAAATTCTCGGGGCTCTATGATCTGCTGGACCACAAATACTACTTTGATGATCTCTACATCAAGGGTTTCGCTGCCGGCGGCCGACGTATCGGTCAGTTCTTATGGAGCAAGGGCGACGAACTTATCATTGACGGCATCATCGTTAATGGAACGGCGAAACAGATCGGCCGCTTTGCGGGGATTCTGCGCCGCGTCCAGACGGGGTATCTCTATCACTATGCGTTTGCCATGTTCTTCGGCTTGACGCTGATCTTGGCATGGCTTCTGTGGGCTTAGGTGAATGGATTTGACGGAAAACATTCTCAGCCTGCTGATCTGGTTACCCATCGCCGGCGGTGCCGCCGTACTTTTTATTGGTGATGGCGATGGTGTCGAATCGAGACGAGCAGGGCAGATGCGCTGGCTCGCGCTCGGTATATCACTCCTTACCCTGATCGTCAGCGTTCGGCTGTACACCAATTTCGATACGACAACTGCTGCGATGCAGTTCGTTGAGCGCACCTGGTGGATCGGTGCGCTCAACGTTGAGTATTACCTGGGTGTAGACGGCATCTCGGCGCCCCTGATCCTGCTCACGACCTTCATCACGCCGCTCGTGGTCATCACGGGTTGGGACACGATCAAATCGCGGCCGTCGCAATACTTCGCCGCGTTCTTGGTTCTCGAGGGCCTGATGGTCGGCGTCTTCAGCGCTTTGGACGCCGTGCTGTTCTATGTGCTCTGGGAAGCCATGTTGGTGCCGATGTTCTTGATCATCGGTGTCTGGGGCGGTGAGCGCCGGATCTACGCGACGCTAAAATTCTTTCTGTACACGTTCCTAGGTTCGGTGTTGATGCTGGTGGCCTTTATCTACCTGTACAACAAGACCGGGAACTTCAACTTTTTCTCGTTCATGGATGTCGGCCTTACACTCGTTGAGCAGCAGCTGATATTCATCGCCTTCCTGCTCGCCTTTGCGGTCAAGGTGCCGATGTGGCCGGTGCACACTTGGTTGCCGGACGCTCACGTCGAGGCTCCAACAGGCGGTTCGGTCATCCTAGCGGCCATCATGTTGAAGATGGGCGGTTACGGTTTCGTGCGCCTGTCCCTGCCGATGGTACCGGATGGCAGTGCGTACTTTGCCGACATGATGATTGGCTTGTCCCTAGTCGCGGTCGTCTATATCGGTTTCGTTGCCCTGATGCAGAAAGACATGAAGAAGCTGATTGCCTATTCGTCGATCGCGCACATGGGTTTTGTGACGCTGGGCTTCTTCCTGATGTGGTCGATTACGAGTAGCAGCGGTGCCGAGCTCGGCATGACCGGTGGCATGGTGCAGATGATTTCGCATGGCTTGGTGTCAGGTGCAATGTTCCTCTGCGTCGGTGTTCTCTACGACAGGGTCCATAGCCGGCAGATCGCGGATTACGGCGGGGTGGCCAACACGATGCCCAAGTTCGCCGGCTTCATGGTGCTTTTTGCGATGGCCAATGCAGGTCTCCCGGGCACATCGGGTTTCGTCGGCGAATTCATGGTCATCATTGCGAGTTTCAACGCGAATTTCTGGTATGCCTTCCTGGCGGCGAGCACGCTGATCCTGGGCGCGGCCTATACGCTCTGGATGGTCAAACGTGTGATGTACGGGGAAGTCGCTAACCAGAACGTCGCTGAATTGACCGACCTCAACGGACGGGAGTTCATCGTACTGGGCATTCTGGCTATTGCCGTCCTGCTGGTTGGTATCTGGCCGGCGCCATTGGTCGACATGATGTCGGTGACGGTGCGCGAGCTATTGATTCAGGTTGGCCAGAGCAAGCTGGCAGGGTTATAGGAGCGTTGACGACATGATATTCGGTCAATTTACACCGGCTGCTCCGGAAATCGTCCTTCTCTGCATGCTGTGCGTGGTGCTGGTCGTGGACCTGTTCGTAAAGGACGAGAGCCGGGTCACGACATTCTGGCTGACGATGGCGTCGCTTGCCGTAACGATGTGGGCTATTGTCGTAACGGCACCTGTCGCCAGGACAGTCTTGTTCGACGGCAGTTATGTCAGCGATGCGTTGTCGCAGGTTTTGAAGATTGGCGCGGTAGGTATTGTCGCCGTCGGCTTCCTGTATGCACGTGACTACCTGCGACAAAACGATCTGATGAAAGGTGAGTACTACCTGCTGGGCCTGTTCGGCCTGTTGGGCATGTTCATCATGATCTCGTCGAACAGCATGTTGACGATGTACCTGGGACTCGAAACCTTGTCATTGTCCCTGTATGCGTTGGTCGCTTTCGATCGCAACAATGCGACGTCAGCTGAATCGGCGATGAAGTACTTCGTCCTCGGCGCCATTGCCTCGGGCTCGTTGCTGTACGGCATATCCTGGGTGTACGGACTGACTGGTAGTCTGGAGTTCGATGCAATCGCGACGGCAGTTCAGAACCCCGAGATCAACAGCATGCCGCTGTGGTTTGGCATGGCATTCATCATCGTCGGCATTGCCTTCAAGTTTGGTGCTGTGCCGTTCCACATGTGGTTGCCGGACGTTTACCAGGGTGCGCGAACGCCGGTCGGACTTTACATTGCTTCGGCACCGAAACTGGCGGCTCTGGCATTGACCTTGCGTATTCTCGTTGATGGACTTGGTGATCTGCATGCGGTCTGGCAGGGCATGATCATGGTGCTGGCCGTGCTTTCGTTGCTGGTCGGCAACATCGTGGCGATTGCGCAGACCAATATCAAACGGATGCTCGGCTATTCGGCCATTGCGCATGTCGGATTCATTCTGCTGGCAATATTCACAGGATCGGAACAGGGCTATGCAGCCGCCTTGTTCTACACGCTTACCTACATTGTCATGGCGGCAGGTGCATTTGGCATGATAATTCTGCTTAGCCGCGAAGGCTTCGAAGCG
>JAQWSV010000252.1 GCA_029243005.1 Woeseiaceae bacterium | reverse complement strand
ATCTGCGACGGCGTCGAGCTTCGGTGTCATTGGCATGGGATCAGATACCGGAAATTCGATTCGCGGGCCATCTTCGAACCTCGCATTATTCGGAATTCGTTCGACCATCGGCCTGACCAGTCGCGATGGTGTGATCCCCCTCCTGTTCGATCGCGACATTGCAGGGCCGATGATGAGAACAGTGACCGATGCCGCGAAAGTGTTTACCGTGATTGCAGGCTTCGACCCAGCAGATCCCTACACAGAGGACGGCCTCGGGAAAAAGGAAGACGACTACACTCGATTTCTTGACGCCGACCTACTCAAAGGCAAGCGTATCGGCGTACTGCGTGCACTTGTTGATACAGAGGATGCCGACCCACAGGTCACGCGTATTTTTGAACAGGCGCTCACCGACTTGCAGTCAGCCGGTGCAGAACTCGTCGACCCGTTGGTTATCGACAATTTTGACTACCATCTCAAAGCAGATAGGTGGGCTTCTGGTGATCGATCATGCAACCGATTCCGCTATGACATGCATGTCTACCTGACATCGCTCGGTGACGATGCACCGATGACGGATGTCATGGCAGTGAAGGAAACTGGCCAGTTCTCACCGCAGGCGGAGAGCGGACTTGATTACTTTGGTGAGGGACCGCTCGATGTTCACCCGAGCAATTGGGAACCGGCCTGCAATGACTTCTTTGATTCCGAACCAAGACAAAACTATCGCACAGATAGTATTGCGGCGATGGACGATGCCAATGTGGATATCATTGTCTACCCGAGCTGGACGAATCCGCCGGCTCACATCGATCGCGGCTATGAAGACTATGAGGGCGACAACAGCCAGCTCGTATCGCCCGATACCGGCCTGCCCGCCGTGACGGTGCCGATGGGTTATACCTACGGACACCTACCGGCTGGGCTACAGATGCTAGGCCGACCCTATTCAGAAGGACTGTTGTTTGGTCTGGCCTATGCCTACGAACAGGCGACGCATCACCGGGTGCCGCCGAGAGGGTTTCCAGAACTGGAGTGAACCATCTACTGGAATTGCGACCAGAGATCGGTGCTTAGATACTTCAGGCCAGAGTCGCAGACGATAATCGCGACCGTCGCTCCCGGCAACGGCCCTTCGAGCAATTGAAGTGCGGCCGCCAGGTTGGCGCCACTGGAAAAGCCTGCAAATATTCCTTCTTCACGCGCAAGGCGTCGGCTGCATTCGATCGCCGCCTCCGACGACACTTTCAAGTATCCGTCCGATACCACACCCTCCAGCTGTGACAGTGTCGCCATCGAGTATCCGCCCCCTGTATCGGATGATCGGGATTCGCTACAGCATCGCCGGACAAAGACGCCGCACCATCCGGTTCCACGAGGTAGCACTGAGCTATGTCGCTTTGTTCCCTAAAGTACTGCGCGCAGCCCGCAAAGGTTCCACCAGATCCGGCAAAATCGCAAAACGCGGTCACCGTACCACCGCTCTGCACCCAGATCTCGGGCGCAGTGCCGAAGTAATGCGCGCGGCGATTCCCCGCATGCTCGAACTGGTCCGCACGAAAAGCACCTCGCATTTCTGTCAATCGCGTTGCCACTTCATCGACCAGCGCAAGGTCATCGCCACTGACCTGTCCGATTGTCGATCCGGGCGCCTGATCAACCAACACAACTTCCGCTCCTAATGCCCGCATCATTCGAGCACGTTCTTCAGAATTTCCTTTGGACATGACCGCAACGAATGGATGGCCCTTCGCGGCACAGACAATTGCGAGGCCGGTTCCCATGTTACCGCTCGTAAGTTCCAGCACCGTCTGCCTCGGCACAAGATCCCCGTTTCGCTCCGCTTCCTCGACAATGCGCAGCGCCGCCCGGTCCTTTTTGGAATGTCCCGGATTCAGGTATTCGAGCTTCATCAGGATCCGGCCGTCCATACCAGCCGTGACGTTGCCCAACTCGACAAGTGGGGTACGGCCAATCGCGTCGATGGCCGACGAGACGCCGTCCGGTCCGCTTGTCAAGCGTTCATCCATCGCTCGATCAACTGTTCCTCGTCCGCGGGTTGCCCGATATCTCCGATGATCTTGAATCCGGCGAGAGAACCCACCGGGTCAGGTCACAGCGACTTGATCAGGTGCCCGCCATCGACGGTAATGATGCTACCCGTCATGTAACTGCCGGCATCGGATGCGAGTAATAAAAGTGGGCCTGATATCTCGCCCATGACTCCGACGCGCGCCATCGGCACGTGTTTCTTCACCATTTCATGCGCCCCCTGCTCGAAGGCCGCTTCATTGATCTCGGTGACAAAGTAGCCGGGTGCCAAAGCATTTACACGAATCCCGTTGCGCGTCCATTCGAGCGCCATTGCCTTGGTGAGCTGAACCACGCCGGACTTGGCTGCGATATAGGACCCCAGAGCCTTGCTCACGCCGAAGCCAAGAATCGAGGCAATGTTGATAATGCTGCCGGGTTTCTCGGCCATGATCATTGCCTTGGCCGTAGCCTGCGCCATCAGAAAGACACCTTTGAGATTGGTGTCGAGCACGGCGTCCCAATCTTCTTCCGAAATGTCCGTTAGGAAAGCCTGTCGCGCAATGCCGGCATTATTAACGAGTATATCGGGCGTGCCGAGCTCGCTTTGTACTTCGCGCACGCAACTCGTAACCATCAAGGGGTCGGTGACATCGAGATCGGTGCAGATTGCCTTGCCACCGGCTTCCTCGATGAGCGCCGCGGTTTCTCCCAGCTTTTCCTGGCGTCGCGCAGCCAGTGCGACCGACGCGCCTGCTTCCGCCAGCGTGAGGGCGAACTGCTGACCGAGTCCGCTTCCTGCAC
>JAQWSV010000239.1 GCA_029243005.1 Woeseiaceae bacterium | reverse complement strand
GTTCAACGCAATGTCGCTCTTGTTTCCACTGGGAGAGAAATTCTTTATTGACAGCGTTGTCCATTTCGAAGACAAAATTGACGATCCCCGACTTGCAGCCGAGATCGCTTCTTTTCGTGCGCAGGAATCGACGCACCGCGTTCAGCATCAGAATTACAACGAACGGCTGTGCGAGTTACGCGGCTACAGTCTCGAACGTTTCGAAAAACACGAACGCGAGAGAATGGCATGGGCATACCGAGAGCTTTCGGCGCGACGCCGGCTCGCGGGTACGGTCGCGAACGAGCACCTCACCGCTATCATGGCGCATGACATGTTGACGAATAAGGACGTCCTTGACGGTGCCAATCCAGGGATTGCCGAACTGTGGCTCTGGCACGGCGTCGAGGAAACCGAACACAAGGCGGTCGCATTCGATGTGTTCTTGGCTGTCGGCGGCACAACCTCGGAACGCCGGCAGGCTCTCCTGATGAATACGTTCTTTTTCTTCAAGGATACGCTCCGAAACCTTGCCCTCATGTTGCAACATGAGGGCAAGCTCTGGAACCTTTGGGAATGGGCGCACGGTTTCAAGTATCTTTTGATCAAACCCGGAATCCTGCGCCGCGTCGCTGGCCCGTGGCTTCAGTTTTTTAGAAAAGACTTCCATCCGTGGCAACACGACAATCGTGATCTGATCACCGCCTGGGAGAGCGAACAGGCTGCAGCGACCGACGCGGGAAGTGGCGGACACAGAAAGTTTGATTGAGGCAATGGTAGGGATGAGCAATTCTTCGACGGGAGAGGACCGGAGCCACGACGTTCCCTTGATAGATATTCACAACGTTGCGATTTATCGTGGTGATACGCACGTATTCGATGGTCTGAGTCTGCGCATCGGGCAACATGAGCCGGCGATCATCCTCGGCCCAAACGGGTCGGGCAAGACGACGCTGCTCAAGGTTATTACGCGCGAGCTGTACCCGGTGCACGCTAATGACGCCTTCGTTCGCATCCTAGGCCGGGAAACCTGGAATGTCTGGGAACTGCGGTCGCACATCGGTGTGGTATCCCACGACCTGCAAACACGCTACCGACCGGATGCCAGTGGCCTAGACGTCGTCGTGTCGGGCTACCTGTCCAGTATAGGCGTCCATGGCACGCTGGCCAAACGAATCACAGCGGCACAGGCCGACCGGGCACGAGCCATCATGGCGGAGCTGGGCGTAGAATCAATGGCGAACACGGAATTGCGCCGCATGTCCACAGGACAGCAAAGGCGATGTCTCCTGGCACGCGCCTTGGTACATGACCCGGACACGCTGATCCTAGATGAGCCAACTGCTGGCCTCGACATCACAGCGAGTTTTGAGTACCTGTCCAGAATTCGGTCGCTCGCCGCCGCCGGGCGCAATATCGTACTGGTCACGCATCTGCTGAACGAGATTCCTCCGGATATCGACCGGGTCATCCTACTGCGGGCTGGTAAAATCGTTGCCGACGGACCGAAGTCCGCTGTGCTGACCGAAGAAAACCTGCGCCTGGCCTATGACACGGACGTTCGCATTGCCAAGGTCGACGGCTATTACTTCGCCTACCCGCCGGACGGTGGCCACGAGATTACGGAATAAGCGACCCGTTCACAGTATCCGGTCGTGAACGCCACGTTGTTTGATGACTGGCACGCCACCTGG
>JAQWSV010000227.1 GCA_029243005.1 Woeseiaceae bacterium | reverse complement strand
GCCGACCCGATTGATGAAGGAGCTCGGCTACGGTAAGGATTATCGCTACGCCCATGAGGAAGAAGATGCTGTCCCGGCTGGCGAAAACTATTTTCCCGAGGACATGCCGCCGGTTAAGTATTATCATCCCGTGCCGCGCGGACTCGAGCTCAAGATCCGCGAAAAACTGGCTGACATCGCCAGGAAGAATGCGCAGCATAAAGACTAGACAATGATCGATCCGAAACTGCTCAGAACTGCAGCCGCCGACGTCGCGGCCAATCTTGCCCGTCGCAACTTTGAGTTTGATGCGGCTTCCTACGGCGAGCTTGAGGAACGCCGAAAGTCATTGCAGGTCGACGTCGAAAAACTGCGTGCGGAGCGTAATACAAGCGCTAAAGGCATCGGCAAGGCAAAGGCGGCCGGCGAAGATATCGCACTGTTGCTGGCGGCGGTGGAGGACCTTGGGGCCCGGCTGGACGCGGTGGACGCCGAATTGGGGGTCGTGCAGTCAGCATTGAGGGACGTCGAGCTCGGCCTCCCCAATATGCTGCATGACGATGTCCCGACCGGCACTAACGAAGCCGACAACGCAGAGGTGAAAACCTGGGGTAAACCGGGATCTTTCGATTTCGAGGCAAGGGATCATGTGGACCTCGGTGAGGCACTGAGTATGCTCGATTTCGACGCTGCTGCGAAAATCTCCGGATCGCGCTTTGCGACGATGCAGGGACCGCTGGCACGTATGCAGCGCGCATTGATCCAGTTCATGTTGGATACCCACACTGCGGAGCACGGCTACGCCGAAGTTTATGTGCCGTATCTTGTGCATGCCAACGCACTGTTCGGCACCGGGCAACTGCCGAAATTCGAAGACGATCAATTCAAGACGACGGATGAGCCGCCGCTCTACTTGATCCCAACCGCCGAAGTGCCGGTGACTAACCTGGTGCGTGAAAGGATCGTCGAAGCCAAAGCGCTTCCGATTCGCTACGTCGCGCACACGCCGTGTTTTCGTTCAGAAGCGGGGTCGTACGGCAAGGATACGCGCGGGATGATCAGGCAGCATCAGTTCGAAAAGGTCGAGCTCGTACACCTGGTGGAACCGAGTGCATCGGGCGACGCCCTTGAGGAGCTGACAGGTCATGCGGAGACCATTCTTGAAAGGCTGGAGTTGCCGTATCGTAAAGTGATTCTTTGCTCGGGCGATGTTGGCTTCAGCTCCCACAAGACCTATGACCTGGAAGTCTGGCTGCCAGGTCAGAGCGCCTATCGGGAAATTTCATCCTGCAGCAATTTTGGAGACTTCCAGGCACGTCGGATGCAGGCGCGCTGGCGCAACCCAGAAACCGGCAAGCCGGAACTGCTGCACACGTTAAATGGCTCGGGTATTGCAGCGGGCAGAGCGCTCATCGCCGTGATGGAGAACTATCAACAGGCTGACGGCAGTATTGTGGTACCGGACGTATTGAAGCCTTACATGGGCGGCGTCGAGGTCATCCAGGCATAGAATCTGAACAGCCAAGCGCAAGAAAGGGCAATTTGTCAGAAGTAAGACTTGGTCTGTAGGTGATCGGTGCGAACTGATCTTTAGTGCAAATAAAAAAGGGTCGCGACATCTGCCGCGGCCCTTTTTGTTTCATTACTGAGCGTAATTAATCGCGATTCAGGAACATTTGCAAAACGTACCAGAACATCAGTGCAATCGACGAGAACAGCTCGAGCGACGCAGCGACATACTTGTCCTGAGGATAGTGGTGAATGATGTTCGATGTATCGTAAAGGACGGCTGCGCCAGCAAAGCCGATCATAGCAACCGAGAACCAGGTGCCCAGCTGGAAGCCAAAGAGCATACTGCCGATGATAGCGACCATAGCGAGCATTCCTCCCCAGACCAGCATGCCTCTGAGGAATGAAAAGTCCTTCTTCGTAATCTGAACTGTAGCGATCAGTCCTGCGCAACCGAGCAATGTGATGCCCGCCGCACTGTCAATCATGCCCGGTTCGATCGAATAGGCCATGAACAGTAACGGTGCGAAGATCAGCCCTTCGAGAACGACGAAGAACGCAAGTGCTGCGTATTGTGCTGTGGTTGATTCGACGCGGTGTGCAACGTGCGCCGCACCCCAGCCGCCTAGAATGAAGGCACCGAGCACCATCCACCAGTTGTTCAGCATTGGAATTGCGATGGCAGCAGCCGTTCCCGAGCTAAACAGGTAAACCTCAACAGCTGCGAACGCAAGGATTGCGCCGACTACGTGGGCATAGCACTTCCATATGAAATTCGAGCGGTCTTCAACAGACAGCGCGGAAACGGGCGCCAGGTAATTGACGTGATCGTTCATCAGGTACTTCTCCAAGCAAAATATGATGCGAAGTTTAGCACTTATAACTAAAAATCATGCAGTCCTGTTCTTAAAAACCGCAGATTTGGAATAGCTAGATTTTGCCGATATTCCGCGGCATTCAAGTCGGCCCAGGCGGCTAAATGCCCATTATTAGATAGGCCTCAGCGTATTCTACTGACTGGATTATTTCTTGACGTACTTCTTGACGGTCCTGGGGCCGACTTCCGCACCGTAGATATCGCCCTCGATGTCCACCGCGACACCCTCAGCACCGCTGGTGGCGGAATTGTCCTGGTCGGGCTCAGGATCCGGAATAAACGCAGTTATGAAGCCGTCCTTTGCGCTACCAATGCGAATACCACGTTTCCAGCCGCCGTTGCGTCGGGCATTGGACTCTGAATCAGCCGAATAGAGGATGTCGTTCTCGTCGATGAACAGTCCACTCGGGCGCCCGAACTGGGTCCAGGTCGCGATGTGTTCGCCGTCCTGGCTGAAGATCTGTATGCGACTGTTACCACGGTCTGCAACAAACAATCTCCCCTGGGAGTCCATCGCTAGGGCGTGCGGATCACGAAACTGGCCGTGGTCGCCGCCTGTCTCGCCCCACTGCATCAGGTAGTTGCCTTCGCTATCTAGTTTGATTATTCGATTGTTACCGCCGGCATCGTGTCCGTCGGCGACGAAGATGTTGCCATTCGGAGCGACCAGCATATCTGACGGCTTGTTGAAGACATCGATCCCGTCACCGGCGACGCCTTCCTTGCCAAGGCGCATCAGCAACTCACCCTCAGGGCTAAATTTCATGATCGTGTGGCCAATGCCTTCGGGAACCGGTGCATAGCCAACAGCGTCGGCGATCCAGACATTGTCATATGTGTCCACGTACATACCATGTGGCCAGGTAATCATTCCGGATCCAAAGCTCCTGATCAGGTTGCCGTCGAGGTCGTAGAGCAGGACAGGATCGACATCGCTACCAATACACAGGTTCGTGCCGCAGCGTTCGGCGACCCAGATGTGGCTGCCGTCGTTGGTGGGATAGATGGCGCTGGTCGAACCCCAGGTGCGACTGTCAGGCAGCTCAGCCCACCCCTCGACGGTTTCGTAAGGGTTTGGTGCGCTGTTCTGAGCGAGACTGATTGCCGGTGCGGAAGCAACGATCAACCATGCAAGTAGCTTTCTGGATGCCATGTTACCCCTTGTTGATTTCTATTCTGCAGCGACAATCTGGTTCTTCAGAATGCCGACGCCTTCTACTTCGATTTCAATGACATCGCCTGGTTGCATCGCTGCAGTTGCGCCCGGTGTGCCGGTATAAATGATATCCCCCGGATACAAAGTCACGTACTGGCTGATAAAACTCAGTATGGCGTGAACGTCGTGAATATGATCGATCGAACTCTGATCCTGCATGGTCTCGCCATTAAGGCGTGTCTGCACACGCAGGTCCAGATAGTTCAGGCCGGTTACGACAGCTGGCCCGATCGGCCCAAATGTGTCGCTCGCCTTGGCGCGCAGCCACTGCAGATCATTCGTCTGCCATGAGCGTTCGCTGACATCGTTACCGGCCGTGACGCCAAAGATGTATTCGGACGCATCATCTGCAGTTATCTTGCTGGCCGTCTTACCCATCACGATGACGAGTTCACCTTCGAAATGTAGGTCGGTGGCGTCTGGCGGATAGACGACGTTCGTGTCGGGGCCGGTCAGAGACGTCGGCAATTTCAGAAACAAGGGTGGGTGTACCGGAACTGGCCGTGGTTCTTTATGTGTCATCTCCTCACGGTGGCTGATGTAGTTGTAGCCGATGGCGATGACTTTTGAGGGTTCCACCGGTGCCTGTAGTGTTACATCATCGGTGGCGACCGTCTCACCGGTCTCGGTACCGCCGTGCCAGGGTGCGC
>JAQWSV010000183.1 GCA_029243005.1 Woeseiaceae bacterium | reverse complement strand
GTCAAGGTTGAGGTCACCGGCCTCGGCAACATTCCTCCCGGGAGTAGCGTCGTTGTTGCCAATCACGCGAGCTATCTCGATGGTATGTTGCTGCAGGCCTACCTGCCACCACGGTTTTCCTACGTCATCAAAGGCGAAATGCAGAACACGCCGGTGATCGGATTCCTATTGCGCCGAATTGGATCAAAGTTCGTTGAGCGCTTCGATGCGAGCGGCAGCGCCCGCGATGCGCGCAACCTGTTAAAAGCCGCAAAGGGTGGCGAGTCCCTGGCAATCTTTCCCGAAGGAACGTTTATCGTAAATCCGGGGCTTGGAAAGTTCCGACGCGGCGCCTTTGCTGCAGCAATCAGCGGCGGCGCCCCGCTGGTGCCGGTCGTGATCAACGGATCCCGTCATATCCTGAAGGCTGAGACTTTCCTGCCACGCCACGGCCATCTCCGAATCGACATTCTCACGCCGATCAATCCTGAAGACCCTGCCTTCCGGGACCACCTGTCCCTGGCCCAACTGACACGCCAGCGCATCCTGGCTGTACTCAACGAGCCCGACCTCCTGGCAGAGGCGGCCGAAGCATCGACTATCGGCAATTGAGTATTGCGCATCCCTTACTGATACGGGACAGTAGCGCCCCTCCCGTGAATTCAGGAAAAACGTTTCAATGAGCCAGGATCCCGTAGTCATCGTAGCCGCGCGACGCACGCCGATGGGGACTTTCCAGGGTGCCCTTGCACCGGTTCCGGCACCTGAGCTTTCCGCCGCTGCCTGCCGCGCTGCACTGAAAGACGCCGGCCTGAACGGCGATCAGCTTAGCGAGGTTCTGCTGGGTTGCGTATTACCGGCCGGACTCGGGCAGGCTCCCGCCCGGCAAGCCAGTCTCGGAGCCGGCATTCCAAAGTCTGTACCCTGCACCACCGTCAACAAAGTCTGTGGATCTGGCATGAAGACCACTATGCTCGGGCACGATCTGATCGTGGCTGGCTCAGTCGACATCGTGCTGACAGGCGGCATGGAGTCGATGAGCAACGCTCCCTACCTAATGCCCAAGGCACGCAGTGGTTACCGAATGGGACACCAGGAAGTATTGGATCACATGTTCTGGGACGGTCTGCAAAACCCCTATGACGGAAATATGATGGGTCACTTCGCGGAACAAACCGCGCAGAAATATAACTTTACCCGGGAAGCTCAGGACGAGTTTGCGATTGCCTCAGTAACGCGGGCACTTGCAGCGGCTGAAGGCGGTGCATTCAATGAAGAAATTGTGCCGGTCACGGTCGCGACACGCAAAGGCGAAACCGTCGTCGATGCCGACGAGGGACCGCAGACTGCTAACATCGAAAAGATTCCAAATCTGCGCCCCTCATTTGCAAAAGGTGGCACCGTGACCGCAGCCAGCTCGTCGTTCATCTCAGATGGGGCAGCCAGCCTCGTACTGATGCGCGCTAGCGACGCAAAGGCGCGCGGTATTCCCGCGTTGGCCACCGTTGCCGGGCACGCCGATTTTGCACACGAGCCCGCCTGGTTTACGACGGCCCCAGTATCTGCAATCCAGACGTTGCAGGAAAAACTTGGCTGGGAGCTGAACACTATCGACCTTTACGAAATTAACGAGGCGTTCGCCTGTGTCACGATGGCGGTGATGCACGACGTCGGCATCGATCATGCAAAGGTGAACGTCAACGGCGGTGCGTGCGCTCTGGGTCATCCGATTGGCGCCTCTGGTGCCCGCATCATCGTCACACTTCTGCACGCGCTCCGAAACCGGGGTGGCGGCAAAGGTGTCGCATCACTCTGCATCGGCGGCGGCGAAGCCGTCGCGATCGGTATCGAAGTCAAAGAATAATTCGGAGTATTCAATATGGATCTGTCTACCGCGAAAGCTGTCGTCACGGGTGCCGCGTCCGTTCACGGATTGGGCTACGCGACTGCTAAGAAAGTGATCGATGCGGGCGGGCATGCGGTTCTGCTCGACCTCAATGCAGAGGAAGGCGAAAAGAGCACTGCCAATCTCGGCGAGCGTGCCAGGTTCGTGCAGACCGACGTGTCCTCGGAGGAAGCGGTTCAGGCTGCCATTGCCACCGCAAATGAATTCATGGGCGGCATAACGTTGGCCGTCAACTGTGCCGGCGTTATCGGTGCGGCGCGAGCGCTGGGTCGGGAAGGGCCGATGGAAGGCGCATTCTTCGAGAATACAATCAGGATCAATTTGATCGGATCATTCCTCGTGGCAAAAGAAGCCGCCAACCTCATGCAGCACAACGAGCCAAACGCGGTCGGCGAACGCGGGCTCATTGTCAGCACCGCTTCTGTCGCAGCCTTTGAAGGCCAGATTGGCCAGGTGTCCTATTCCGCGTCGAAAGGCGGTGTTGTGGGAATGACCTTACCGCTGGCGAGAGAGTTTGCGCGTGTCGGTATTCGCGTCAATGTCATCGCCCCGGGCATATTCATGACGCCAATGGTCGCCGGCCTGACGCCGGAGCTGCAGGAATCGCTGGGTGCCCAGGTGCCGTTCCCATCACGCCTCGGACGACCGGAAGAGTACGCCGACCTGGTGGCGAGTATTTATGGCAATGCCATGATCAATGGCGAGACCATCCGCCTCGATGGCGCCATTCGGATGCAGCCGAAGTAATACGCTTAGCGGCTAACAACCAGCTGCGAACAATAAGCGGTATCGTCGGTCGCAGATCATGCATGTTGCCGAGCTGCCCATTGCCGAATCCGCGTTCCATGAGATTCTCTTTACTACCCCAAATCTCGACGCTATCGCCAACGACGAAGAACTGTCCTACGTCAGCGTAGTCCGGCTGACAGGAAAAACCGGGACACGCATAAGCGTCAGCCGAATCGCAATGAAATCTGCGGCCTACATCCCCGTATAGTTCGGACCACCGCCACCTTCCGGCACGGTCCAGACGATGTTCTGTTTAGGGTCTTTAATGTCGCAGGTCTTGCAGTGCACGCAATTCTGAGCATTGATCTGAAAACGCGACCGACCGTCTTCGTCGACGATCTCATACACACCGGCCGGACAATAGCGTTGTGCCGGCTCATCGAAGGTCGGCAAATTGTAGGCAACGGGAATGTTCTCGTCCTTGAGCGTCAGGTGCGAGGGTTGGTCTTCCTCATGGTTCGTGCTGGAAAGAAACACCGATGACAAACGATCGAAACTGATTACACCATCGGGCTTTGGGTATTCAATAGGCTGCGCGTCACTCAGTGTTTGCAGTGACTTATGATCGGGATGCCTATTTCGCATCGTAAACGGTAACTTCCCGCGAAAGATGTTCTGATCGATGAACGCGAAAGCTGCGCCGAAGAACGTACCGTATTTATGCAGTGCCGGGCCAAAGTTTCGAGCGCGATATAGCTCGTCATTCACCCAGGACGATCGGACAGCAGTTTCGTAATCGGTCAGCTCCGCCTTTTCACCATCGTTCTGCAATCCTTCATATACACTTTCGGCTGCGAGCATGCCGGTCTTGATTGCCGTATGCCCCCCCTTAATCTTGGCACCGTTCAAAAAGCCAGCGTCACAGCCCACGAGCATACCGCCAGGAAACGTCAGTTTAGGCAGGGACTGATAGCCACCCTTGTTTACGGCACGGGCGCCATATGAGAGTCGCTTGCCGCCCTCGAGATACAGCCGGATTCTTGGGTGCAGTTTCCAGCGCTGGAATTCATTGAACGGCGACAGGTGAGGATTCGTGTAGTTCAGCGCAACAATAAACCCGAGGAACACCTTGTTGTCAGCAGCGTGATAAAGAAATCCACCGCCTTCCGTCCGATTGTCGAGCGGCCAGCCCATCGTATGAACGACGGTGCCCTCGTCATGCAGCGATGGATCGATTTCCCAGATCTCCTTGATGCCGATGCCATAGTGCTGGGGATCGGCATCCTTGCGCAGATCGAAATTCTGCATCAGGGATTCGCCCAGGTTGCCCCGCACACCCTCGGCAAAGATCGTGTATTTGCCAAGCAGTTCGTAACCCGGTTGATAGCCCGGCTTCTGTTGCCCGTCCTTACCGATTCCCATATCGCTGGTCACAACGCCTTTCACCCGGCCATCGTCGCCGTACAGGACTTCCGAGGCGGCAAACCCCGGGAACACGTTGATGCCAGCAACTTCTGCTTTTTCACCCAGCCACTGACATAGCCTCCCGAGACTGATGATGTAATTGCCCTTGTTGTGCATGGGTGACGGCAGGAACAGACCAGGCACACGAACGGCGCTTTTCTCACCCGTCAGATAATGGATGATGTCGCTCTTTACGGCGGTCTTGACCGGCGCGCCCTCTTCCTTCCAGTCCGGGTAAAGCTCATCCAATGCACGAGACTCAAAAACATTACCCGACAGGACATGAGCGCCGATTTCGGAACCCTTTTCGACGACGACGACTGACAATTCTTTGCAATCGGCTTCCGCCAGCTGTGCCAATCGACACGCTGCTGCGAGGCCGGATGGCCCGCCACCGACGATAACGACATCGAATTCCATGGATTCGCGTTCGTTTTTTTCGGACATGCGCTTTACCTGCTTCTGCGTTTATTCTTGTGGTTGAAGGGGCCAGTATTCTAGCGCGGATTCTCATCGCTTGAATATCGATGTACGCTCTGTCCCGGACGCCGGAATGCGAATGACGATTCAATCTCGATACGAAACGCTTTTGACAACAGATCACCTTGTTGCCGATGAGGCACAACGTGCTGTCGTTCGTCGCCTTGCCGATCTGCAGTGTCGCCTGCACCAGTTCCACGCAGCCAATAAGCATTGCTGGTCTGCGCGACTGAAACGCTGGTTCACCGCGCAACCGGCCGACAACGCGCCCAAAGGTGTCTATCTGTGGGGCGGCGTCGGCCGCGGCAAGACCTTGCTATTGGACCTCTTCTTCGAAACGCTGCCGGTCGACAAGAAGCGGCGTGTCCATTTTCACCGGATGCTGAGCGAGGTGCATGCAAGGCTCAAACAACTGGACGACGTGGAAGATCCGCTCGATATCGTTGCCGATGACCTGTCCCGGGAGGTGTCCGTCCTGTGTTTCGACGAGTTTTTCGTCAGCGACATCGGGGACGCGATGATCCTGGGCCGGCTGCTCGACGGCCTTTTTCACCGCGGCGTCACGCTGGTGGCCACCTCCAATTCTGCGCCATCCGATCTGTACCGCGATGGTCTCCAGCGCCAGCGCTTCCTGCCGGCGATCAGGGCACTCGAGTGGCATACCGAGATCATAGAATTGCCAGGATCAACCGATTATCGTCTCCAGCTGTTGCAGGAGGCCGGGACTTATCTCGTTCCGGCGGACGACGAAAGCCAACGGCGACTTTCCCACTACTTTGTCGAGGTCGCCACTGGCAACATACAGGCTGACCACGACATCAATGTACTCGGCCGCCCGATCCACACTCGGCGATGTGCCAAAGGTATCGCCTGGTTCGATTTCGATGACATATGCGAAGGGCCCAGAAGCCAGGAGGACTACATTGAACTGGCTCGCTGGTACCCGACTGTGATCGTTTCGAATATTCCGGTCCTGGACGCCGGCAGGGAAAATGCAGCCCGACGCTTTATCGCGCTGGTCGACGAGTTCTACGACCGCAAGGTAAAACTGGTGATTTCGGCCGCAGCGAGTGTCGAGTCTCTGTACCAGGGTCAAAAGCTCAGTTTCGAGTTCGACCGGACCATTAGCCGCCTGACCGAAATGCAGACCGAGGACTATCTGCACGCCCCACACCTCGCCTGAGTTATCGTAAAGTTTCACTGTGTGGCGCAAGTCAGTAAAATCGCCTGCCCTGTTTTCAGATACACGGAGAGCGGTCTGAAATGAGCAGCGAAACCGAAAACGAACTTATTCTGGAGGATTTCCTGCCGTACCGGCTGGCCATCCTTTCTTATACCGTATCCAGCCTCATCGCCCGCGTATACGAAAGGCGGTGCGGCCTGACCATACCCGAGTGGCGCATCATTGCGATAGTCGGTCGTTTTCCCGGCCTTTCGGCCGTCGAGGTTGCCGAGCGCACGATGCTCAACAAAGTGGCCGTCAGCCGTGCCGTCACCAAGCTAATCAACGCGGGCCGACTCGATCGGGAGTTCGCCGACGCAGATCGGCGCCGATCCATCCTGAACCTGTCCGAAGAAGGTCGGAAAGTCTACGACGAAATCGCGCCGCTGGCGCTCGCTATGGAGGACGACCTTCTTCACGGCCTGGACGACGAACAGATTGTGACGCTCAATACGGTCATCGACCGCCTCCTAGTCCGGGCCCGGCTGATCGGTTCACCCTAGCCATCCGCACCCGCAGACAATTTACCGGCAGTTTTCGGCACGAATGGGTGGCAATGCCGCATCCATAGGACTAACCTTGCCACCCGACGACCTCACCTAAAAAGGTTTGCCCGGACCAGCCGTGGCCGGGTCGGAGTGCCCGCAGTGCCTAAGAAGCATCAACGTCGCGCAAGCGATTATTCCGCCAGCCTGATCGACGAAATCGTTGCCACGAAACCGCGGAACGATGTTTTGAAGCCCGCGGAAACCGAGAATTTCCTGCGCCAGTACTTCGAGAACGTTCCCTACGATGACATCCACGACCGCACACCCAAAATTATGGGGCTCGCGGCCATGTCGCACCTCAAGTTTGCGCGCGTGCGGAAGCCAGGCAACCCGCTGCTGCGTGTATACAACCCGGACGAAAAGGTCCACGGCTACAAATCGCCGTATACCATAATCGAGACGGTCAATGACAACATGCCGTTCCTGGTGGACTCACTGTCTGCTGCGATCGATCGGCAGAAGCTGGCCATTCATATGACCGTTCATCCCGTCTTGCAGGTACGGCGGGACGGGCGTGGAAGAGTCACAGGCATCGCCAAGCCTGGCCAAGAAGACGGTGTGGCAGAATCTTTCGTGCGTATCGCTGTCGATCGCGAGTCGGACGAACAAAATCTGAGCGTACTTGAACACAAGATTGCCAAGGTACTCGCGGATATTCGCATTGCCGTTCGTGACTGGCCGAAGATGCGCAACAAGATGCTCGATGCTGCCGCGCATCTGAGTCGCGGACCGGCCGGCGCCGATGTCGCCGTCCGGGACGAAACCGATGCGTTGCTGCAGTGGCTCGTTGACGAGCATTTCACGTTCCTCGGATATCGAGAATACAAGCTTCGAAAACGGGGTGACCGACTTTTCCTCGCGCCAGTCAAGGGGTCCGGGCTCGGCCTCTTGTCGCAGGACGAACGTGGCGGACTAATTGTCGAACTCAGCAAGGAAATGCGTCGCCATACGCGATCCAAGAACTGGCTGATCATCACCAAGGCCAATTCGCGATCGACCGTGCACCGCCATAGCTACCTCGACTACATCGGCGTTAAGGTTTTCGATGCCAAGGGTAATGCGGTCGGTGAAAAACGCTTCATCGGATTGTTTACATCGGTCGCCTACAGTGAAAGTCCGCGAAACATTCCATTGCTACGGCTAAAGGTGCAACGCGTACTTGAATCAGCGGACGTCGACCCGTCCGGCCATCGCGGCAAGGCACTCATGCACATACTGGATACGTTCCCCCGCGACGAACTGTTCCATAGCACGGTGCCGGACCTGGTCCGAACGACCATCGGAATCCTCAATCTGCAGGATCGCAAGCGCATCAAATTCTTCGTCAGGCGGGACGCCTTCCGGCGTTTCCTGTCCTGTATCGTTTACGTGCCAAGGGAAAAGTATACGACCGCGATCCGCCAGCGTGTCGAAGAGATCCTGCTCGAGGAATTTGACGGCCTCTCGGTGGATTCGAGCGTACAGATCGTCGATTCGCCGCTCGCGCGCATGCACACCATCGTTCGTACCGGGGTGGAGTCAAAACCGCGCATCAGTATTCGCCGGATCGAAAAGCGCATCGAGGATGCTGTCATCAGCTGGCGCGATCATCTGAAGGAACAGTTGATCGAGCGATTCGGTCAAGACGAGGGCTTCGCGCTTTATCGTGAATACGGCGAGAGCTTCCCGCAGGCCTACGAGGGCGAAACGGAGCCACGCATCGCCTGCCTGGACGTGAAGCGCATCGATGGCATTTTAAAAGATGAACACGACGATTTCCTGCTGCTGCATCAGCCGGCAGGATGTGATTCAGACAAGATGCATTTCAGGACGTTTCGGAAGGATGAGCCACTAATCTTGTCGGGTGTACTTCCCCTGCTCGAAGACATGGGCACGGACGTGTATACCGAACGTCCCTATCAGATCCGTTTACGAAACGGCGACCTGTTCTGGATCCAAGACTTTCAACTCTACTTCGAGCATGCGCCTAATATCGATATCGATGCTGCCGCTGAGCGTTTCCAGGAGGGATTCCGACAGGCACTCCAGGGTGAGGCAGAGAGTGACAACTTCAATGAGCTGATCCTTACCGCGGGTCTCGACGCCCGCCAGACATCCCTCGTCCGTTGCTACGCGAAATACATCCTTCAACTCGGCATCCCATTCAGTCAGAACTCGATGGGGGAAGTGCTGGTTGCCCATTCTGACCTGGCCTGCACACTAGTTCGACAGTTCGCATTGCAGTTCGATCCTACGCTGCCAAAGAAACAGCGTGAAGAAGACCTGAAACGCTGCACGGCGACGATTGCTCGTGGAATCTCACGAGCACGCAGCTTGGATGAGGACCGCATCCTGAGCGCATTCGCCGGCACGATTGCAGCCACGCTCAGAACCAATTACTTCCAGGTCGATAAAACCGGCGCGCCGAAACCGTATATCTCGATCAAGGTTGATCCTGAAAGAATTCCCGAAGCGCCGCTGCCGAAACCGCGCTATGAAATCTTCGTCTACTCACCGCGCGTCGAAGGTGTACACCTTCGCGGGGGAAATATCGCACGCGGCGGACTTCGCTGGTCCGATCGCCGCGAGGATTTCCGTACGGAGGTGCTTGGCCTGATGAAGGCGCAGATCGTCAAGAACACGGTTATCGTGCCAACAGGTGCCAAAGGTGGTTTCTTCCCTAAACAGCTACCACTCGGCGACCGTGAAGCTATTACGGAGGAGGGCATAGCCTGCTACCGCCTCTTTATCAGCGGCCTGCTCGATGTCACCGACAATGTTGTCGACGATAAAGTGGTTCCGCCGAATAACGTCGTCCGTCGGGATGGCGACGACCCTTACCTCGTCGTTGCAGCCGACAAAGGTACGGCAACATTTTCGGATATCGCTAATAGCCTATCGGTGGACTACGGTTTCTGGCTGGAT
>JAQWSV010000182.1 GCA_029243005.1 Woeseiaceae bacterium | reverse complement strand
ATGCATCAGGAACCGGCTTCCTGGATATCCGAACTCGCAGTTGGTCAGAGAAGATGCTCGCGGCAATAGATCCGGATCGGGATTTAAGCGAATGTCTACCAGGCGTAAGACTTGATAATGGATCGATCGGTGAATTACTGCCGTCAGTTGCGAAGGAGTTAGCCTTACCCGCCGGTATTCCGGTTTCGATCGGCGGCGGCGACAACATGATGGGTGCATTGGGTACTGGAAATGTTGCGGCAGGCGTCGTTACCATGAGCCTTGGTACATCCGGCACCGTATACGCCTATACGGATCAACCGGTTATTGACAAGAAAGGTAGTATTGCTGCGTTCTGTGCGTCAACTGGCGGCTGGTTGCCTTTACTCTGCACGATGAATTGCACTGTAACCACCGAGCTGATGCGCAACCTGCTAAAAGCAGATATCACGGGCTTCGAAACTCAGCTGGAAACCTCGAATAGAGGCGCTGACGGCGTCATCACATTGCCCTACTTCAACGGTGAGCGGACGCCGAATCTGCCCAACGCAAAAGGCTGCATCTTGGGTCTGGATAGTCGCAACGCGCGCAGCGAAAACATTCTCAGATCAGCGGTTGAAGGCGCTACGTTTGCACTGCGGTTTGGCCTTGATGAATTATCTCAACTTGGCATATCCGCAGAACAGATCGTGCTCACCGGAGGCGGCGTGAACAGTGCGACTTGGCGACAGGTCGTCGCCGACATTTGCAATGCGCCGGTTACGGTTCTCAAGAATAATGAAGGTGCAGGTTTTGGTGCCGCATTACAGGCCCTGGCGATGCTCGAAGGCCGGAATAACGATTTGAGTAGCTTGGTCGATGAACATTTGCAGTCGGACCCGGAGCTAAGTCTAGATCCACGTCCGTCAGCGGTCAATTTTTACATTGACACATACGAACAATACCAGCGAGGCGCTGACAAAGTCGCCGAGCTCTATAGCTGAACCATATCAAAGACGAGACAAAAAAATGAGTCGTACAGTGTTTACGGGTGACACGCCCTACTTTCCAGACGTCAATCAAATCAAGCACGAAGGACCAGGATCCGACAATCCGCTGTCGTTCAAGACCTATGATCCGGAACGTGTAGTTGCCGGAAAGACAATGGAAGAACACCTGCGCTTTGCGGTTTGCTATTGGCACTCTTTTTGCGCAAACGGCGCTGACCCATTCGGTCCGGGCACACGCGCACACCCATGGGCAGTTTCCGGTGAGCCACTGGCCAGTGCCACTGAAAAAATGAACGCTGCATTCGAGTTTTTTACAAAACTTAATGTACCGTACTGGTGTTTTCACGACGTCGATATGGCCTGGGAAGGCGATAGCGTTGCTGAATCGGAAAAAAACTTGCAGGCGTGTGTCGAACTCGCTAAAGAGCGGCAGAAAGCGACAGGCATGAAGTTGCTTTGGGGAACAGCAAACCTTTTTTCTAATCCTCGCTATATGAACGGCGCGGCTACCAACCCGAACTTTGATGTTCTGGCCTATGCTGCATCGCAGGTCAAGGCCGCGATAGACGCGACAATAGAGTTGGGCGGCGAAAACTATGTATTCTGGGGTGGTCGCGAAGGATATGCGTGCCTGCAGAATACCGATACCAAGCGCGAGCTAGAGCACTTCGCAATGTTTCTGGAAAAATCCAGAGATTATGGTCGCGCGAATGGTTTCAAAGGTACATTTCTGATCGAACCGAAACCGATGGAGCCGATGAAGCACCAGTACGATTTTGATGCGCAAACGGTCATCGGTTTTCTCCGTCACCATGGTTTGGCTGGCGACTTCAAATTGAATATAGAAGCAAATCACGCGACTTTGGCAGGCCATACCTTCGCGCATGACCTGCGTATGGCCAAAGACGCCGGATTGATTGGATCAATTGACGCAAATCGGGGTGATCCACAGAACGGTTGGGACACCGATCAATTTCCTACCGACTTGTATGACTGCGTGCATGCCATGATGGTCGTGCTTGAGGCTGGAGGACTTGGCAGCGGTGGTCTCAATTTCGACGCTAAGTTAAGAAGGGAATCCACAGATTCCAATGACCTGTTTCTTGCGCATATCGGCGGCATGGACTCGTTTGCCCGCGGGCTGGTAATCGCCGACCGCATTCTCAGTGACTCGCGGACCGACGAATTACGGTTCGGGCGCTACACCAGTTTTGACTCCGGCGATGGTAAACGTTTCGAAAATGGCGATCTGGACCTCCAAGCATTACGTGACATTGCAGCCGCGAATGGGGAGCCACAACAGATCAGCGGCAAACAGGAAATGGTTGAAAACATTATCAACGACTATATCGTCAGGGGCGACTGCTAATCACGGCAGGTTAATTGCTCTGGCACGATTCCTATGTCGGACGGTCGTGAATCCAGTGTGTCGCCCAGGTCGTGTTCGTTACCCGGGTAAAGCATGGCGTCTGCAAAACGATACGCAGGCGGGAGTGCACCGATGTCTATTGTTAGCAGTTGCGTAAAAATAACAACAGCCGCATATAATTTTCTTAGTTATTATCAGGCAATAAACGAATCATCGGATTCCGAAAGTAAACACGACTGTCGGCGCCCACGGACTCCAGGCCGATCGTGCCCCAATGGAGTTTGGCCGGTCCATCTACGTCAGCAGGTTCCGTGAATTCGTTGACGGTCTCACCATCTACTTTCACCGTTACTTTCTTGCCGTCAACCTTGATGTAGTAGCTGAACCATTCGTTATCGCCATGCGGAGCGGTTTTCACCTCGCTCGCCCCAACCAAACTACCGGTCTTACTCTCACCGGCTCGGCTAGCGTTAATCTGAGCTTCATAACCAAACGCAGGAACTCCATCCTCTTCGTATCGGGTATGAAAATAGACCCCTGAAGCTGACCCAGGATAGGTGTAGACATCAACCTTGAACTCAAAATTTCTGAAATATCCACCAGCGATGAGACCGTCATAGAACAGATTTCTTTGACCTCCCTCGACAATTAGGGTGTCGTCGTAGAGAGATCCACCCATATGTCGGAATGATTCTCCAGCCGAGGCATTATCAATGGTCGGCCATTCCATTTTCCTGCCATACCAGGTACCAGCCCTCCAATCCACGACACCGCCGCTTTCAATCCACCCGTTCAGGGTGTCATCCAGGAGAGAGATCCATCCAAGTCCGCGTTCTCCTTCAAGTCCCGGGCCTGGCGAACCATCTTCTTCAAGTTTTCCTGCCGCCCAGAGTACTCCCGATGCAATAAGATTCAGATTCACATCCGATCCCATCGAAGCATTGTGATGCCCCAATGAACTGGTGAAAACCCGAACGCCTTGGTATTCGTGTATCCAAGCAGTCTCAGTATAGGAGTCAGTCTCCACCGAGTAGGCATGAGACAACGGAGTAGCATTATCATGTAAATCAACGATCAGATATAACTCGCCTGCAGGCGTCCTCCAGGATCGGGGATTGTTTCTCATGATCGGGTGATGCGGCTCCAGCACCTCAATCGTGTAGGGAGAGGTATTGGGATGATTTTCTTTTTCGTGGACGTACGAAACCGCACCGGTAAAATCCCACCAGACATCCGCTGCATCGCCTTTTGCATACTGATAAAGATGGATGGGGCAGTGAAGCATAACGGCAGGCACTTGGTGCTTGACGTGCTCGGCGACGATTCCTTTCACGTAGGCCTCATCTTTTACTTGAAGATTACAGTGGTTATAGATAACGACGTCGAACTCTGCCGCCCAGTCCTCCTCCAAATGACGGGAAAACTGGAAATCGGTTGATTCCATGGTTAGCGTATCCGCGCCTTCGTAGTCAGTTGTAATCTCGATATTTGAAAGACGCTCTAACAGTCCCTCTCTAATCTGGTCCTTTTGGGTTGCATAATCGTGCCAGGGCCCTCCACCGGTAATCATCAAGATTTTCAATGGATCTGTGTTCTGTGCTGCAGCGAATTGCATCAGGCTGCCAGACAAAATCAACGTAAATACAAAAAGGAGTATTTTCTTATTTGATCTCGTATTCATTGGTTTGGCCCTCTATTCTTATCGCTTAGATTGAGTCACATTTTCGGGCTATTCAAAGCCCACAAAGTACGCTGAACCGGGCGCAATGAACCGGGCGCAATGAACCGGGCAGCATACTTTTTTTGGCGCGACTAAATAACCAATTTCCAAGCATGCCACCTTACTTTATTGAACCTCTGATTCTGGCAGAGCAAACACATGAAGCCGCTTTCCAAGCGGTCCCGTTACAGGTGAACGATAACGGCCACCGCCCCCGCCTGCTACGATCGCAACATATTGTTTTCCATCAATTTCGTAAGTGGAGGGACTTGCAAAGCCAGGTGCATCCATCTCAAATTCCCACAAAAGCTCGCCGTTGGATTTATCATATGCTCTGAACCGGCTGTCTTCTGTCGCCGCTATAAAAATCACACCACCTTTGGTAACAGCCATCCCGCCAAAATTTTCAGCCCCGGTATTTCGAATCCCCATTTCCACCAGGCCAGGATATTCCCCAAGGGGGACCGACCAGAGAATGTCACCTTTCGCGACATCTACGGCAACGAGTTTCCCCCATGGGGGTTTAATCGCGTGATAACCCATATGGTCTGTAAAATAATCCAGCGCAGCAATGTACTGTGGTGTGGATGTGGACCAGGCAAGCTCGCCCTCTCCCCCGCTCCACGTCAGTCTCTCATCGCTTAAGTCAATGTCTGCGGTAGATTCTGCTTCACCAGGCGCACTTTGTAGAAACGCGACCAGGTAATCCAACTCGCCGTCTTTAAAGTACTGGAATGCCGGCATGGCATTTCTACCTTGAGTAATAATCTCTTTCAGAGCGTCGTCGCCATATTCCATGTTGTCCAGGGGCAACCCGGTCGCGCCTTGTCTTTCAGTGCCGTGACAAGCTGCACATTGCGCACTATATATTGTCTTGCCTCGCTGCAGATCCGACATATCTGCGAATTGATCAGGTTGCATCGGGACCAGCGTCAAGATAAACGGAAAGTCATTCACGTTTACGTAGGCTATATTTGTTTCCGGATCAAAGGCCGGCCCGCCCCATTCATTTCCTCCGTGAATACCCGGCTGGACGATAGTTCCCTCTATACTTGGAGGCGTGTACATCGGTCCTGGTTTCAACTTCTTAAACTTCTCCAGTGCGGATGCATGAGCCTCGGGTGTGATTGTCGTTAAATCAGACTCATAGAATGTCGTACGTACCAGGGGATCTGGTTTTAACGGCCACGGTTGCGTTGGATAGGGAACCTCACCGGGCGCAGCATCAGTCGGAACAGGTTTCTCGACAATAGGGAACAGCGATTCGCCGGTATCCCGGTCAAATATAAAGACTTTCCCTTGTTTGCCTGTTTGAACTACGACGTCCTGCTCAGCACCATTTTCCTTGGTAATGGTGGCTAACATCGGTGCAGGAGCGATATCGTAATCCCAAATATCGTGGTGAATGGTTTGGAAATACCATTGTAGTTCTCCTGTCTCCGCATCAATAGCTAACACGGAGTTTGAATAGAGATTCTTGCCAGGTCTCGATCCCCCATTACCATGGATCCCTCCGGTAACTGCACCCGTTGCAGCAAATACCCAACCTCTTTGTTCATCTACGGTAAAACCACCCCACGAGTTGGCGCCACCGTAATTCATATTTTCTTCCCATTCCGTGGTCTCATACCCGGGCTGGCCTTTCAGAGGAATAGTGTGGAATCTCCATCTGAACTCCCCAGTCAAAGCGCTAAACGCGCGGATATTGCCAGGTGGTTCCTCTCTGTTTTCGAACACATTGGAATCAACAATCAGAAAATCTTTATACGTTACCGGAGGCGAGTTGTTTGATAATTTGTTACGTACCAGGTGAGCAGGCCAAACATGGTTTTCCGCTAAATCAAGAGCTCCGCCATTGCCGAACGATTCAATAATCGTTCCGTCATCCGGGTTAACGGCCCAAATAACATCTTTTGCGAGGTGAAAAATCCTGGCGTTTTCGCCATTTTCATCTTCCCAATACACCTCAGCCCGCTGAATTCCCGAGGGAAAGTCATCCCCACGGGGATCATGCAGAGAGGGATCAAACAACCAAAGCTCCTCACCGGTTGCTGCATCCAGGGCCACAAGGTTTAATTCGGAGTCAGCGAAGTACATTACCCCTTCAATGATAATCGGGTTCGAGGACATACCCGGCCCAACGAGGTCCCTTGTATCGTAGTGCCAGACCTCTTCCAGCTGCTCGACATTTTCGGTCGTGATTTGGCTTAGAGTGGAGTATGCAGATCCTTCCTGGTCGCCACGATAAGTTGCCCAATCGACGAAATTATTCAGTCTGTTTTTCTGGCCGACGGCGCGCGCGCTTTCCTCAACAGTAGCCTCTGTTTGGTCCGCTGTATCATTTGTTTCGCAACCGGATGCTATCAAGACAAAAATAAAGATCAGGGGAGAAAATAGATAGGGATTTTTTTTCATCAGTTCGTGGCCTCGTTCTGTATATTTCTTAATAACAGATAATCTCTCTTATGTCGCTGATAATGTGAAGTCGGGTAATTGTTTAATGACCCCGCCTTCCATTGCTGACTCATGGGCCAGCAAACCAACACATGTCCAGTTCGCAGATTGGACCGCATTGGGATAAGGATCACGATCATTAACAATAGAGTCGACAAATTCATGAGCTAAGTGTGGGTGAGAACCGCCATGGCCACCGCCCTGGATAAAGGACAAGTGAGCATGTTCATCTGCGTCATACACTCCTTCCACTGTAAACTCACGAATCTCTTCTGGTAACAGATGTCCATAATCCGGCACCTTGATACGTTCGGGTATTTCCGGCTCAGGTTTCTTTGCCGTATGAAGAATCGGATCCTCTCCTTCAATAAGCGGCCATTCAAAGGACTTCTTGGATCCGTAAACATCAAAGCTTTCTCGATACTGACGTGACGTATCAAACAATGAACGATAAATGTGAGCGGACAAGTCAGAGTCCTTCAATTTAATATGGCAGGTTTCAACTGCAAAGGGAGAACCTGACTTTTCGATAATGTCGTCGCTGATGGTTCCTGAACCGAAACACGATACGTATTCTGCTTCTTTATCTGTAAGGCCAAGAACGGGGCTGACAACATGCGTGGCGTAGTGCATGGGTTTCATATGTTGCCAATAGTCGGGCCACCCCTCCATATCCTGGGGATGACTCGCTTGCAAATATTGAATTTTTCCCAATTCCCCTTTTTCGTAAAGCTCTTTTACAAACAGATATTCGCGGCTGTATACAACGGTCTCCGCCATTGTATATTTCAGACCCGTCTCCGCGACCGTCTCCACAATTTCCTTACAATCCTCAACGCTTGTGGCCATCGGTACTGTACATGAAACATGCTTGCCCGCACGCAGAGCCATTAGGGTGTGTTCCGCATGGAGCTGAATTGGTGTATTTATGTGCACCGCATCAATATTTGGATCTTCCAGAAGCTTTTCATACGAGCTAAAACGACAACTTGGATCGAAGTTGAATGCATCTCCTACTTTGTTGAGTTCCGACTCCGAACGCTGACAGATTGCATACATATTGGCATGAGGGTGCTTTTGATAAATCGGAATGAACTCCGCTCCAAATCCCAAACCCACAAGGGCAATATTCACTTTAGGTTTTGTCATAACTCTATGTTTCCTAAGTCAGGCCTAAACTTTTGACTGGGTCATTAATACGACGGTTCCATTCCTTCGAGGCTTTCTACGGTGCAGGATAAAAAAATCTTCTGTATCGATCCGCCGGTCGGAAACGGAACGCGATTCCTTAGCAACTTGCGCAGCGAGTAGCTAAGGGATTCAATCGCATTGGTAGGATTAATAACTTTGCGACTCACTGGTGGAAAGCCGAACAGCGCAGTCAGACAGTATTCATTCGGCGCGCCAGCTTGGCCTGATCGCCCGGTATCTCTGTCTCCCCAGCGGTCTCGCCGCCGGTCCAGCGCCGATCCCGCTTCGTCAAGCGCGGCAGCCGAAAAAAAACCCCGCAGGTGCTGAGAAAGATTTCTAACATTAGCCAGGCTTAAAACCAAGAAGTACCCACCGGCAAGCCGGTGGGTACTTGAGTACCTGCTTGTAGTCTTGTCGACTACTAGTCGAAGGTGTAACGCGCACCCAGCATCAGGCGTCGATCACCCTCAATGTAGGCGTGCACTTGGTTTCTCGTGCGTCCGTAGAAGACATACGGTTCTTCCATGATGTTGATGCCTTCCAGGGTAAAGACCAGATTATCGTTCCAACGATATCCAAGGTTGAAGTCAATCTGGCTGAACTCATCAACATACCGCGGCATGCGGTTAAAGGCGTTGGTGTTGCTCAAGAACTCACCTCGGTTGTTGAAGAGAATACGTGCACTAAGCTTCTCGTTCTCGTAGAAAGCGATAAGGTTATACGAGTCCGATAAGCCCGTTAGCGCAAACTGATCTTCACTCTCGGGAAGGGTGTTATCGTAAGAGACATCACCGTTCACGAAGGTCGCGTTGGCCTGGAAGCCGAAGCCGTCGAGGGCACCACCATCAAAGAAATGCACCCAGTTTAGTTCCCAGCCATCGATGTTGGCATTGTTGGCGTTCGTGGGTTGTTGCACGAGGAACATGGCCAATGGATCGCCTGGCTGCGGCGGTATGTCATACGCGGTTGCAATATCCGATGACTGCGCCGCACCGCCCGGCTGACTTGGGTCGATGAACTCAGCAGCACCACCTGGGAAAATGGCCGGGTTAGCGAGAATCGTCGTCATGGTGAAGAGATTCGTCTCTGTAGCCTGCCAACCTAGGTCATTCAATGCCTGGAGCGCATCACCGGAAACTGTACCCGGCAGTCCAGTGGCGACATCGGTTAGGCCGAACAGGTTTTTCGTTACCTGCTCATTACCGATGAAGTTCGATATCGCCTTGTCGAAGTAGGCGACCGTAACGGCACTGCCTTGTCCGTAGTAGTACTCGAACGACAAGTCGAGGTTCTGAGACTCCAACGGATCCAGTTGCGCGTTACCACTGCTACCCGTCCACTGGCCACCCAGAGCCGTCGCCGTGCCCGGATTTCCGGCACTGGTGTCGACAAACATAGCGCCCAACTCCGGACGTGCGATGGTTGTGCTCATTGAAGCGCGCACTTTAATGTTGTCGGTAACATCCAGGGAGATGTCGAGGTTCGGCAGAAGGTGGTCATAGTCATGTACCTGCGTCACCGCCGCATCCGCACCGAATATCGTGTTGAAGTCGTTATCCGACGCCCAGTCCTTCGCTATTGGAATCGACTGCACCGAGGCGGATGTGACATCCGTAGTCTCGTAGCGCAGTCCAACCGTTACATTCACCGGCATGTTGCCGACTTCGCCATCTAAGGCGGCCTCAGCGAAAGCGTAGGTGGCCTTCTCGGTGATGGTGCGGAGGTTAGTGCCCGTTACCTTGCGGTTGTTGGCGTCGTACATCACTCCGCCACCGCTGGTGAAGCCGTCAAAGGCCGCCGCGAACGCTACTGGGTCCACATAGAAGGCGTTCTCGCCGATAACCCGATACTGGGCGCCCGGAGCTAAGGTTCCGCCAGCGGCGCTGTAATCCGCGAGCAGTTGCTGCTCTGTAAGGATGAGATTGTCATTGTCATTAAACTGGCAGGAGATGCAGACTTCTGTGATGGCATCTTCTCCCATCAGCGTCGCAATGTCGCCAATGAAGCCAGTGTTCCAGCCGCCGAGCTCTTCCCGAGTGCTGACATTATCCTGAATAATCTCGTTCTCGTAAGTGCCAAGGCCAAAGTTAGCCGTGAGCGGGCCTTCGTTGTCCCAGGCGAACTTCAAATGTGCCTGGTTAATGGTGCTTGTCTGGTCTCCCCAATTCTTAAGGATCCACTGGGAACCAAGATCCGTCTTCTCAAATACACCATTCGAGTTGCCGCCAGCGAAGTTAACCAGCGAATTGCCAACCATCGTGCTGGTCGGGCCGGAGCCGTCCGCGATAGCCTGGACGGATTGTGTGATGTCAGATCGGAAGTCAATCCACTGCATGGCGACAGCCTGGCCGCCAATGGAGATTGCTTCATACAAAGCGCCGCCATTACCGTTACCACCGGATGTCGATTCGGCAGTAGACAGGTCAAAGTTCATCGTCCAGGAGTCATTGAGCCGATAGTCAAGATTGGCGCCGACCGAAACCAACTCATCTCGGATGTTGATGAGGGTATTACGGAAAGGAAGCTCCTTGCCCGCCTGGGTGAAGTCACTGCCTGCACCCGCCACGAGCGGTTCGCCCAGGAGGAGAGGAACTGACATAACAGGGTTGTTATCAAACATCGCGAAATCGAATTGGCGAACATAGAAAGGCAGATCACCCACACCCCATGAGTCCTGATCATTCCGCGTGTAAACGCCGTCTACAGTAAAGGTCACGTCGTCGTTAGGTGCAAACTGCATGGTGATCGCGGCGTTCTGACGCTGGCGCTCACCCTCGCTGTACGTCATTGACGCATTTGGTATGAAACCGGACAGTCGATCGGGGGGCGGAGGATTGACGATGGTGGCGTTTGAGAAGGCCGGAATGCTCGCATCGAAAGGCGTTTGCCAGACGAAGAAACCCCCGCCAAGCGCCGTGCGATTCGTGTAGTCGCGCTTCTGGACGGAACCATACGCGGTCACACCAAAGGTGCCAGCATCATTCACCCAGCTGCCGAGACCGCTAACTTCCGGCGTGGTTGCATTGCCGCCGGCGTCGTCAACTGCTTTGACGCCGAAGGTCATCGCATTACCGACGGTCAGAGGTTGGGCGGTCTGAACATTGATCGTTCCGCCCATGCCGCCGGATGGTGCTGAGGCCCTACCGGTTTTGTAAACCTGCAGGCCCGATACGCCCTCGGAGGCAATGTTCGAAAAGTCGAAGGAGCGCGAATTGCCGGACTCACGGTTAGCGTTAATACCAAAGAACAGGGCCCGGCCATCGGATGCGGGCATCTGGCGGCCGTTCAGGGTCACCAGGTTAAATTGGCCACCAAATCCGCGAATCGTAACCTCGGAGCCCTCGCCCTCGACGCGGTTTACGGAAACTCCCGTAATACGCTGCAGCGATTCTGCCAAGTTGGTGTCGGGAAACTTACCGATATCTTCCGCGGAAATAGCGTCCACCACACCTGAGGACTGTCGCTTAACATCTAGGGCCGCCGTCAAACTGCCGCGAATGCCCGTTACTACGACCTCCTCGATCGCTTCTTCTTGCGCCACTGCTGCTTGACCAGCCATCATCGTGCACGCTGCTGATACCGCAATAGCTACTTTGGTTCGCTTGTTCATTTATCCCCCTAAAACCACATTCTTCAATAAAAGTAAGTTAGTAAATTTATTCGGCTTGAAAACGATTTCATTAATTTTATCGTAGCTTGCATACAGTCTGCAAACTATTTGTACTGCATTTTCGTATGCAAGAAACGTTATACGTGAGAAGGAGTGGCGCAATAGCAATTAATCACTGAAAATCAATATGTTATCGGATCCGAGCCCTTGGGGTTCGCCCATCGCCGGACCCAGAGCCGGCGGCACGTGTCTGCCTTTGTGAATCCTTGCAGGTCTTTACGCGCCGACCATTGGGCCTAATTCGCAGACGAGAAAACAGGTTTCCGAACACCATTTACTTATGTAAGCGTTCATCGCGACCCTTTAAAACTCACCAGGCAGCACCAGAAAACTCACCAGGCAGCACCAGCTGAGGTTTGACGAGCTTGACGCCATGCAGGGATGGATTCGGATCGCGTCATGGCGATCCTCACCCCTGCCGCAAGACTCCCCTCATCCGGCACAAGATAAAGTTGGAGTTTTCTGGCGGGATGTTACTGTAGGGAAAGAAAGTTGACAGAATATTCATCAATAGGATAGATGGTAATCATATAAAGCCTAACTGACTCTGCTTTAGTCGAAAGATTGCATTAATGTATTCCTTCGTGCGTAATAATTAAATCAAAACAAAGAAACCTACAGTAATGAACACTACACTCAGAAAAAGTTACTTGTCCTTAGTCTTATTGTTAGCACTGGTCATCGCTTCTGTACCAGCTTATTCAGACACTATAAGCGCCGGTGAGGATCACACATGCATGCTCAAATCAAATGGAGCGGCTTATTGTTGGGGAGATAATTCAGTAGGTCAGTTGGGCAACGGATCTACCGAGTCCAGTATGGTTCCCGTTGCCGTTTCCGGAGATCTTCGGTTTAAGTCAATTAGTGCTGATTGGGATTACACCTGTGGCGTTACAGAAGATAATGACGCTTATTGTTGGGGACGCGGCAGATATGGAAGACTCGGAAATGGTTCTTCTGAAAATAGCATGATTCCAACAGCTGTTTCCGGTGGCTTGTCGTTTGAATCGGTCAATTCCGGGATGGCTCATACTTGTGGGCTTACTGCCGATGGAGACGCTTTCTGTTGGGGACTAAATGAAGACGGAATCCTTGGAAATAATTCTCTCGAGACCTCACTGGTGCCTGCGGCTGTTTCTGGTGGACATACTTTTGGCTCAATAAATGCCGGATCAGCAACAACATGCGGCATAGCAACAAATGGGAATGCATATTGCTGGGGAGCAGGTGATTTTGGCAGATTATTAGGACAGGGAGAATATGATCGTGGCAACAAAATCGCCCCAGGACTTGTGGCAGGTGAGTTTAATTTTAAGCCAGACTCTATAAGTGTCGGCCTTGATCATGCTTGTGCGATTACTACGGCGGATAAAGCTGTCTGCTGGGGACGCGGCAGATACGGTAAATTAGGTATTGGTTCTGGAGATGGTTTAGGCGTCATTGAAAACTTGATGACACCGAGAGAAGTAAAAGGGAATATATCTTTTGCTTTAATTACTACCGGGATCTTTCAAACCTGCGGGATTGCATCTGATGGTAAGGCGTATTGTTGGGGAAGAAATGGATCAGGACAATTGGGCGATGGCACAACGACAATGCGAGTCGAACCTGTAAATGTGTCAGCTAACTTAAGATTTACGGATATAACCATTGGTAAAAATCATACTTGCGGAATTTCTTCAAATGATGAAATTTACTGTTGGGGAGATGGTGATGAAGGCAAACTTGGAACACGCTCATCTGACGATAAACTGACTCCCACTAAAATTGCAGTTAATTAAACTATTATGATGATTCACAAACAATTAGTCGGAAAAGTCATGTCTAAAAAAGTAATAGTCATTCTGGTTGGATTGCTTACGTTTGTTAGTACCAATTCATATGCACAACGCTTGCAGGCGAATCAGGAACGGTACCAGGTTCTTTTGTTTACGAAGTCTCTGAGCTATCAGCATCGTTCAGTTACAACTGGCGTGGAAATGTTCAAAGAGTTAGCCATCGATAATCACTTTGCTCTCACCTGGACTGAACAATCCGACTTCTTTGACGATCAAGAACAACTCAATAACATGGATGTAATAGTATTCATGAATACATCCGGAGATATTCTGGATGATGATCAAAGAAGGGCGCTACAAAATTACATGCACCAAGGAGGAAATTTTGTAGCGATACACTCAGCCTCATTCACAATGATGGAATGGCCATGGTATGTAAAACTGGTTGGTGGTGTGTGGAATCGGCATCCAAGCCCAGGCATTTCGACAGCAATTGTCAATAACGAAAAACCCGATCACCCAGCAACCTCCCATATACCGAAGAAATGGTTAGTTACCGAAGAGTGGTACAACTTTTTAGAACTATCAGACAATATTGAAGTTGCTCTGTCGGTAGATGAAACTACCTTTATCGGTGGAAAAATGCCGGACTACCATCCAATTGCTTGGTATCAGGAAGATTTTGAAGGTGGAAGATCTTTTCATACAGCCTTGGGACATCCGGAAGGAATTTACGATAATCCTTGGTACAGACAACATATTTTAGGCGCGGTGTGGTGGGCCGCTACTGGCGGAAAAGCTTTCGAATAGTTAAGGGCGTATATACAGTCAAATACTATTTTGACTAACGATGAAAACATCAAATGTTGGTGCAGTTATTACCAATATTTTCAATGGCAGTATTTGTCGTTGATGACGTAATCTTTCCCACCAATGACACAGTTCAGAATTAGAGTTTCTCGCGCTTTCGACCTGCCGTCGTTATATGGCTGCAAAAATTTTTCCTAAGCTGTCTTGCGGTCGTTCTTCGTTGTATTCATGGCAGCCTGAACCCACGAAACCCTGATGAAAATAAGCACAGCCTGCATCTTTATCGTGGTATGCGCCGTCGCATTCCTGTCATCGTGTACTGAACGGACCTCTCATCGCCCTCCAAATATCGTGTTCTTCCTGGTCGACGATCTTGGTTGGCGCGATGTAGGGAGTTTCGGCAGCTCATTTTACGAAACGCCAAACATCGACCTACTGGCGAACCAAGGTGTGCGGTTCACACAGGCCTATGCAGCGTCTCATGTCTGCTCTCCCACACGGGCCAGTATTATGACTGGCAAGTATCCGGCGCGGCTGCAATTGACAGATTGGCTGAGTGGTCGGCGCAGTTATGCCTTTGAAAGCCTCAGGAGCGCTGAGTTTCTACAACAGTTGCCACTCGAAGAAATTACCATCGCCGAGGCATTGAAGAGGAATGGCTATCGTACGGCGCACATCGGCAAGTGGCATTTAGGCGAGGATCCACATGGCCCGTTGCAACAGGGTTTCGATCTCCAGGTGCCACGCTGGAATAAAGGGTGGCCCAAAGTCGGGTACTACGCTCCGTTTGAGTTTGACGGTCTGGACGACGAACCAGGGCAATACCTCACCGACCGCCTGACCGATGTAGCCGAGGAATTCATCGCAGCAAATAAAGATCAACCGTTCTTCCTCTATATGTCGCACTTTGCCGTTCACGATCCCATTCACGGTCGCCCGGATCTGAACGAGAAATACAAAAATAAACTCGCCGAACAGCAAAAGCCCGATGGCCCTGCCTTTATTCTCGAAGGAAACCCCGATGACGCGAGCCCTCTGTCG
>JAQWSV010000180.1 GCA_029243005.1 Woeseiaceae bacterium | reverse complement strand
GGATCCTCTGTACACCGACACACTCGAACTGGACATGGGAACGGTTGAGCCGAGTCTCGCTGGGCCCAAACGGCCGCAGGACCGCATTGAATTGAGCGTCGCTGACGAGACCTATCGCAAACATCTCGCGGACATGACCGCGAACCGCGATGCGGCTGGGTTCTCAAACATCGAGCTCGACGGAGAATCTGTCGAGCTTTCCGATGGCGCTGTTCTGATCGCTGCCATCACGAGTTGTACGAATACCTCCAACCCGGCGGTCATGATTGCCGCCGGCCTGCTCGCGCGAAACGCACGTCAAAAGGGTCTGACCACCAAGCCCTGGGTTAAGACGAGTCTTGCGCCGGGCTCAAAAGTGGTGACCGACTATCTCGAAAGTTCCGGATTGAATGATGACCTGGACGCGCTCGGCTTCTATACGGTGGGCTACGGTTGTACAACCTGCATCGGCAACTCCGGCCCTCTCCTCCCCGAAATCGCGCAGGCCGTTCAGGACGGCAGCATTGTCGGTTGCAGCGTGCTGTCCGGAAACCGGAATTTCGAAGGCAGGATTCACCCGCTCGTTCAGATGAACTTCCTCGCGTCGCCGCCGATCGTCGTCGCCTACGCACTGGCAGGTTCCATGGACGTCAACCTTCGCAACGATTCATTTGGCGAAGATACCAACGGTAATCCTGTGTACTTGCGAGATATTTGGCCAGACCAGAAGGAAATTTACGACGCGATCAGCGAAAACATCGACTCATCCATGTTCAAGAGCAGCTACGACAGCGTGTTCGACGGCGACGACAACTGGAATTGCATCGATTCACCGATGGGTGAGATCTATGACTGGGATCCCGATTCGACTTATGTGCGGAATCCGCCCTATTTCGTGGATATGACGCTCGACACCAAAGCTGTCGAGAACATCAGCGGCGCACGCGCTCTCGCCTTGCTGGGCGACTCTGTCACAACAGACCACATATCCCCGGCCGGCAGCATTGCGGCTGATAGTCCGGCTGCCGACTATCTGCGTTCGAATGGCATCCAGCAGGTAGACTTCAACTCGTATGGCTCCCGTCGCGGTAACCACGAAGTCATGATGCGTGGCACTTTTGCAAACATTCGACTTCGCAACCAGCTCGCACCGGGCACCGAGGGTGGCTGGACGCGACACCAGCCAAGCGATGAGCAGATGTCGATTTACGATGCGGCGCTTCGCTACCAACAGGACAGCACGCCACTGGTTGTGCTGGCGGGCACCGAGTATGGCACTGGTTCTTCGCGGGACTGGGCCGCCAAGGGGACCATGCTGCTGGGTGTCAAAGCGGTTATTGCCAAAAGCTATGAACGCATCCATCGCTCAAACCTGATCGGAATGGGCGTCCTGCCACTCCAGTTCATAGATGGCGAAGGAGCCAATTCATTGGGACTGAACGGTAAGGAAACCTTTGATATCGCCGGTCACATCGATCCAGACGCAAAGTATGTGCAGGTAACAGCCACCGCTCCTGATGGCAGCGATATTACGTTTGAGGCGAAAGTGCGCATCGATACGCCGAAGGAACGCGACTACTATGAACATGGTGGCATTCTGCACTATGTCCTGCGTCAGCTTGTTTCTGCAATCTAATCTGAATAGCACGGACCCGCGACCAGGGACAATGCTGCAATGATCAATCATCGGGAACTGCACGATGATACCTAAAATATTACTTTAGGAATAAATTTTAACTAATTGATTATTAATAGATTCCAAGCCAGGCTGGAACTGCCTTCCACGCCTTCCCGAGCTGCTTGTCCAACGCCCTGTATCGAGGTTCGTACTGGCCGACCATCCGCCAGAAATGTTCCGAGTGATTCATGTATCCGCCATGGCAGAGTTCGTGAATCATCAAGTAGCGAAGCAACTCCGGTGAAACAAACAGTAGGCAAAGATTCAGGCTGATGGTCCCGCTCGAACTCCGACTGCCCCAGCAGGTCCGCTGCATCCGGATGTGCATCTTCTCGTAAGGCGTACCGGTAACCGATGAAAGGGCCCTGAGACGCGGTTCGAATTCTTTCCTCGCGATGCCCGATAACCAGCGTCGCAACCCATCGACACAATCCTTTTCGCTAGCTGTATTGCCGTGCAGCCTCAGGATTCCGTTCGAGAAGCGTATGCGGACAGACCTTGCGTCCGGCTCCGGTTGGTAGCGGACTATTGCCGTACGGTCGACCGCAGGCAGTTGGACGACATCCGGCAGGACAAAAGACTCCGGTGTGTACTGTTCGGCGAAAGAATCACGGGCCCGGTCGATCCACTCCGCGTTTTCCTCGACGAAGGACTTTACAGTCCGCGCACTCGTCCGATTGGGAACCACGACTTCGACGCGGCCCCTGGGATAAACCTTGATCGACAAGCGCTTCGCGCGCTTGCTCTTTCGGACAGAGAAGCCCGACTGCTGGCCGGGTTGTTCCTGCTCCGCATTGAACAGCGGAAGTTGTACAGCGGTGTCATGCACAGGCGCATTCTAACCGGCTAAGACCCCCTTCTCCATCCTTCGGCTTAACAGGCTCGGGGGCAGTCGCCGCTAAAGTCCCCGGACCCCAAATGGTTGCAAGAGGTAAATCGCAAAAAGCCAGCTACCGCGCATGCCGTGCAACAGGTACTCTTACTCCCTTTTGCACCGCAGGAGGCAGCATGCAGGTCGCCTTGGAAGCTAGGAAACTCGTAAAGCAGTACCCAGGGATACTGGCTGTCGATAATGTCTCGTTCGACGTGCAGGAGGGAACCTGCTTCGGTCTGCTGGGTCCCAACGGTGCGGGCAAGACCACGACCGTCGAAATCATGGAAGGCGTTATGCCGGCAACTGCCGGCGATGTCTGGTATTACGGTTCTCCGGCTGGCAGCCGGTTTCGGGAGGAAGCCGGTATCCAGTTCCAGAATACGGCGTTGCAAGATTTCATTACGGTCAAGGAAACACTGGAAATGTTCCAGAGCCTCTACGATCGGCAAGCCGATCTGGATCACATAGTCGAGCAGTGTTCCCTTGGCGACCTCCTGAATCGCGACAATCGCAAACTGTCTGGAGGGCAACGACAACGGTTGTTGCTTGGCGTAGCGCTCGTCAATCGTCCACGCCTCGTGTTCCTGGATGAGCCGACGACCGGCCTGGATCCGCAGGCCCGTCGCAATTTCTGGAATCTGGTCAAAAGGATCCGCGCGGAGGGCACCACGGTGATTCTCACGACGCACTACATGGAAGAGGCGGAAGTACTCTGCGATGAAATCGCCATCATGGATGCTGGCAAGATTATCATTCAAGGCGCGCCGCGATCGCTTCTCAACCAGCATTACAAGAACACGATCATCGAGCTACCTATGGAAGACTTCAATGGCGACCTGACGACACTGGAGCATCGTATCATCGAATCAATGGGCCTTATCGAAATCGAGACTGACGACGTGAACGAAAGCCTGAGAACACTCGCCAATCGCACGGATGGCTTGAATCGCATGAAGATTCGTCAACCCAACCTCGAAGACCTCTTTCTCGACCTGACCGGTCATTCACTGAGAGCCTGACACATGCTCAAGCGGATATACGCCATCTTCAAGGCGCGCAATCTAGAGTTTCTCAGGGACCGAGGCACGATGAGCTGGAACCTCATTCTGCCAGTAGCGCTGATGTTTGGGCTGTCGTTTATTTTCAGCACCGAGCGTGCCGAATACACGGTGGGCGTCATCCAGACGAAGGAAATGCTTGATACATCCGTTCATCCCTTCTTGGCATCCCGCTATATAGAATTCGTTCCTGTGGATGACCGAGACAACGGCTTCAGACGTGTTGCGCAGCACCAGCTGGATTTGCTGATCGAATTCGGTGACGCGCCGCGCTACTGGGTAAATCCGGATTCGGCAAAAGGCTACTTCGTTGAATTCGTGCTCAGACAGGCCGATGACGAGATGGGGGGGACGATCGAAAAAGCCAGTATCCAGGGTGAGCCAGTTCGCTATGTGGACTGGGTGCTGCCCGGGATACTGGGCATGAATGTTATGTTCAGCAGCCTGTACGGTGTCGGTTATGTCGTGGTTCGATACCGCAAGAACGGTTTTCTGAAGCGGCTCCGTGCCACACCGCTGCACGCCATCGAGTTTGTCATAGCGCAGGTCGCTTCGCGACTGGTATTGGTCGTCATCGTTACGTCATTTGTTTATGCAGGGACGAAGTTCTTTCTGGATACGCGCATGGATGGGAGTCATCTGCACCTTATCCTTGTACTGCTGACAGGTTCCATCGCTATGATCTCGATGGGCCTGATGGTAGCTGCTAGGGTAACCAGCGAAGAGCTGGCAGGGGGTATGCTCAACATGGTGACTTGGCCAATGATGATGCTTTCCGGTGTTTGGTTCTCGCTCGAAGCCGCCAGTGACTGGATTCGCAGCATTGCTTCCCTTTTCCCGCTCACGCACACGCTCGATGCTGCGCGGGCCATCATGCTTGACGGTGCCGGGCTGTCTCAGATCCTGCCGCAGCTATCAATATTGCTCGGCATGAGCTCGGCGTTCCTGCTTATCGCAGCGATGATGTTCCGCTGGCACCCGAGATAAGCCGAATGCAGCTCATCGATATCGGAGCCAACCTGGCACATAACAGCTTTGATGATGATCGTGACGCGGTGCTCGAGCGAGCGAGCGATGTCGGGGTAACGCGCCTGATACTAACCGGTAGCAGTGAAGACAGTAACCGGGAGGTGCTACAGTTGGCCAAGGATCGTCCCGGCCAACTCTGGTCTACAGCGGGTGTGCATCCGCACCACGCGACCGATTATACCGATGAGGTGCATTTATCGATTCAGGCAATGCTCAACGAGTCCGAGGTCGTCGCAGTTGGTGAGTGTGGGCTCGACTATTTTCGAAATTTTTCACCGGCCGATGCACAGCGCGTTGCTTTTGAAAGGCAACTGGAACTGGCGGAGCAATTCGCATTACCCGTTTTCCTCCATCAACGGGACGCGCAAAAAGACTTCGTCGATATTTTGCGACCACGATTACCGAACCTTTCGAGAGCTGTAGCGCACTGTTTTACCGGCAGCGAAACAGAATTACGTGAGCTGCTCGACCTGGATCTTTACATCGGCATTACGGGCTGGATCTGTGATGAGCGGCGCGGCACTCATTTGAAAGACATTGTCGCGCTTATCCCAGACGATCGACTGATGATCGAGACGGATGCACCATACCTGTTACCACGAAGCCTCAGACCCAAGCCAAAAACACGCCGCAATGAGCCAGCATGGTTGACCGAAGTGCTCCAGGTAGTTGCCGAAGCGCGTTGCCAATCCCCGGAAGAAGTTGCTGCAACAACCAGCAAAACCGCTGAAGTATTCTTTAGCCTGCCGTCCGCATCCTGACCGGCAACCAGCGCGACGGCCCGCTCGATCGGCTCTAGTAGGGCAATGACCAAGCTACAGTTTGCCGGCAATTCACCAAGATTTATCCGATTTTCCAGATTAACGAAAATCACCCGATACTCGATAAAGCCCTTTGGCTGCCCGTAAAGGTTACGGCACAGCATAATGTGCGTCCCCGCATGTACTACTTCATGAGGCCACCCACGCCTTGATCTCCTCCCAATGCGGAACAAAAGCCTCGATGTTTACCTTTGCGGTATCCTCATCCCAGTCACCGAACTCGCTGTGCAATTGGTCGAGATTTATAACAAGACTGGGGACACCTTTCGTAAATACGGCGCCATCCAGAAAGACGACTTTGCCTGCGACCGGAACCTGGCGAACAATTTGTTTTACGGCGGCTATACGCTCATACAGCGCAGGCTGAGGATTATTGAATGTGAAACGCTTGTCGTCGGCGATCACCGTCCACGAATCCATCTTATCGCTGCCGAACACGGCACCCTGCACTTCCTTAATATCGATGATCAGGATTCCTTGCGCGGTCAGGACGAGATGGTCGATCTGGATCTCCCCATCGTCTATTTTTGGAATTATCAGGCCATCTATGCGTTCGTAGGCAATATTGTTGAGAATCGATTCAAGCGTCCGCGGTTTGCCGCATTTCGTGTACCACATCAACACGGCCAGCATCAAAACTCCCGCAATAATGGCGAACAGACTGATACTGGGTAATCCGGTCGAGAGAAACTCGTTCATTGATGAGAAATATACCCCCCCTTGTCAGGCGGCGGCATTCTCCGAAAAGCCAATCGCAAGTGCATTTTCTAGCGCGGTCACCGTCGCATCGATATTGGTAAAACGGCGCTCACGGGATAGTATTTGAGCGAGTTCGTCCGGTATGTCTATGGACTTGCCTATCAGTGGTTCCACGATTTGTTCAAACTTCGCAGCGTGCGCCGTAGCCACCAGGATCCAATCTTTTTCAAGTCGCTCAGTCTTGTCGAAATTGCGCCACACATGAATGGCGGTCGCCGTATGAGGACAACAGGCCACGCCAAACTCTTCAAATGAACGGCAAATCTCCGCGCTTATTTCCTCATCGCTTACGGAGACCCCACGTACTTGGCCAGCCAGGCTTGCCGCCTCACCTCCGTGGGCGCGCAATCGTTCCATATTACTTGGATTGCCCACGTCCATCGCTGTCGCCAATGTTGGTACACTGCTGCGCGGCGCCCACTCCTCGCCATCGAGAAAGTCGACGATGATCCTGTTGGCATTGGTCGCCATTACAATTTCCCCAATGGGAAGCCCCATCCCACGTGCCAAGTAACAGGCGAAAGCATTACCTAGGTTACCGGTTGGCACAATGAACGATGCCTTGCGACCATTGCGCCTCCAGTGTGAAAGAGCAGTAAAAGCATAATAGATTGACTGCGGCAGCAGTCGACCAATATTGATGCTGTTGGCCGAACTAAAGCGGTGCTTTTTAGTCAGTGCGGGATCTGCCATGGCAGCCTTTACCATGCGCTGGCAATCATCAAAACTACCGTTGACTGCTAGGGATAATACGTTATCGCTCCAGCATGTCAGTTGATGTGCCTGCCGATCTGATACGCGGCCATCCGGATAAAGTACAGCAACGCGCATGCCCGATCGTCCATCAAATGCAGCAGCGACCGCACCACCTGTGTCCCCGGACGTCGCCACGAGGATCGTTAAGGGGTTTTCTGTATCGCCCTCGAGCCGTGACAAACAGGCAGCCAAGAATCGTGCACCGACATCTTTAAAGGCTGCTGTTGGACCATGAAACAACTCCAGTACGCCGCAGTTACTTTCCCTGGCCTGCAGCTCTGAAACCGAAATCGGAAATGCAAACGTTTCGTCAATGATTTGCTGCAGATCATCCGCTAGGCTTGAACCGATGAACAATGGCTGGAGCAGCACCGACGCAACATCCTGGAGGCTTTCAGCACGGTCAAAATCATCGCCAGTGAACTGCGGAAGTCCGACCGGCAAAAATAGCCCGCCGTCATCCGCAATTCCCCGGACCAGCGCGGTGTCCAGAGAAACAGCCGGTGCGCCCCTTGTGCTGCGATAATTCATGCCGTCTATTCTACGTGCGCGCCTGGTGTTGCGAGCGGACTTATCCACGACTCGCAATCATAGTGCATCTTATGGCAGGCCTGCTCCATGGCAGCAGCAACGTTTGACGCGTCAGCATCCCGACAAAGAGCAAAAATGCTCGGACCACTCCCTGACAAAGAACAACCAAGTGCGCCTGCCGCGTGGGCCGCTGACTTTGCGTCCGCGAAGCACGGGACTGCATTGGCACGTTGAGGCTCGACGATCTCGTCACGGAGACAACGACCGAGCATATCGATGTCTTCCTGGCTGCAGGCTGCGACGAATCCGGCCAGCAAACCCTGCTGTGTGAGCCATTTATCGACGGAGATATTTCGAGCAAGCCCTTTGCGTGATTCAGCAGTATTGACCTGCAATTCTGGGTGCATAAGCACACTGGAGACACCGTCCGGTGCCGGTAGCTGGATCATGTCTGGTAGTAACACACGTGGACAAAGAACGAGTCCGCCAACTAGGCTGGGAGCGACGTTGTCAGCGAATAGACCACCACTGGCAAACTTTTCACCAACGAGGGCATATTCGAGCAGGTCAGGCGCGGCAAGGGGCATGTTTAGCAATGCGTTCACAGCGACGACTGCCGCCACGGCCGATGCTGCGGAACTGCCCATACCCGATTGCAACGGTATGCCTTTGCGAACTATCAGTTCCACGCCGGATCCATCGCCTAGTGCTTCCCATAAAGCAGCAGCAGCGATAGAAGCCGTGTTTTCTGCGGCATCATTCGACAGGAACGGATGGGGATTACCATCTGGGTCCTGCACTTCCCTAATCACAATACCTGCGTTATCCACCTTGCGTGCCGAAACCCGATCACCTACACCGGCAATCGCCAACCCGAGCATGTCGAAACCGACACCGAGATTGCCAATGGATGCCGGCGCAAAGGCCGTCTTGAAATCGTTATCTGCCATTACTATGTACCGTCCCCCAAGATGGTCGCCAGCCTGAGCAAGTCTCCAAATACACCTCCTGCCGTGACTTCCGGACCCGCGCCGGGACCCTGTATGACCAGCGGGTTGTTTGCATATCGGTCCGATTGAAACTGCACCAAGTTGTCGGTGAGCTGCATATTGCTAAACGCGTCGTCTGCAGCCACCTCCCGCAAACCAACCGACGCGTTACCCTGATCATCGAGCGTCGCAATATATCGCAACGACATTCCTTTCTCTTGCGCCGCCTTTAACATTGCCAGCATCTCTTCGTCATAATCTGCGAGACGGTCAAGGAACTCGTCAACCGTCGCTTCCCGCAGAGTTTCAGGAATCAGGTTCTGTACAGGGAAATCCCCAATTTCGATTGACTGACCCAACTCGCGGGCCAGAATGGTCAGTTTGCGGGCGACGTCCATACCTGACAAGTCCTCACGAGGATCCGGTTCGGTATATCCGTTTGCCTTGGCTTCACGAACGATTTCAGAAAACGGTCTGGAGCCATCGTAGACATTAAACAGGTACGCGAGGGTGCCAGACAGGATCCCTTTTATGGTGTGAATTCTGTCGCCGGTGTCGACCAAATCACGAATTGTCTTGATGATCGGTAAAGCTGCACCGACCGTTGTTTCATAGAAATAGTGGCCGCCCCCCACTGCGCCCCCACTTTCCAAAGCCTGGTAGTCAGCATAGTTCCCGCTAAAGGCTTTTTTATTCGGCGTGATGACATGGATTCCACGGGAGAGCCAGTCTGAATAGCGGGCAGCAACGGATTCGTCAGCAGTACAGTCGATGATCACTGCATGTGGCAAATGGTCTGTATGAACATGTGCCTCGAAGGCACCGAAATCGACTGGTGTATCGCTTTTTGTCAGATCATCCTGCCAGTCCGATAGATCGATAGCACGCTCGCCGAGCAACATGCGACTTGAACGCGCGATCGCACGCACGCGCAACTCCAGATTGAATCGCCTTGCCAGTCGCTCACGTTGCTCATGCAACTGATCCAGCAATGTGCCCCCGACGACACCAGCGCCGATGACACCGACCGAGATGGTTTTCGCAGAAAGATAGAAGCCGGAATGCACGGCTCGCAATGCGCGAGTGACGTCATTAGATTCAATCACCGCAGAGATGTTCCTCTCCGATGATCCCTGGGCAATGGCCCGGACATTAATTCCCGCCCTGGCCAGATTGGCGAAAAATCGTGCGGCGACACCGGGGTGCCCAGCCATACCATCGCCGACCACGGCCACTATACTTTGGCCCGGCGTTACATCGACACTCTGGATTTGTCCACCTGCGAGTTCTTTCTTGAAGGCGATTGAAATGACGTCCTTGGCCCTTTCCGCGAGAAGATTCGGTACGGCGATACAGATGGAATGCTCGGAGCTGGCCTGTGAGATTAATGTGACCGAAACGCCGGCCTCTTTCAGCGCTTCGAACAAGCGATCTGCCGTGCCAGGCACTCCTATCATGCCAGTGCCCTCAACATTCACAAGAGCCATGTCACCGACTGCGGTAATGCCTTTGATACCACCATCCGGATCGGCGACAGCACTGATCCGACTGCCCCGATGTTCCGGATCGAAACTGTTACGGATTACAACCGTAATGTCGTTGTCGATAACCGGGCCGAGTGTTTGCGGGTGAATGACTTTCGCCCCAAAATAAGCCAGCTCCATCGCCTCGTTGTAGGACAGGGAATGAATAATTTCCGCGTCGGGAACCCGATTGGGATCAGCACTCATAACGCCGTCAACATCGGTCCAGATACTAAGCTCATCCGCGTCTGTCAGCCTGGCAAAAATCGCCGCCGAGTAGTCGCTCCCATTGCGACCCAGGGTAGTCTGCTGGCCCAGCTCATCAGCAGCGATAAATCCCGTAATAACCGCAATGCCCTGATAATCTTCTTCGAGTTCCTCTGCAATGGCAGCCCTCGACTCATCCCACAATACCGAGGGGCCGAGTTCACTGTGACGTACATGCACAACCTTGCGGGCGTCAATCCAGCGACCCCCTCGCCCGGGCCCGGCATACTCGCCAAGGTACGCGGCAAGTAATCGTGCCGACCACAATTCACCGAAGCCTGCAACGATGTCCTTGCTTTTGTCGGGTGTCGATTCAACCTTGCTCAGGGCGCTGAGGATGTTTCCGATTTCTCGCGCATCATC
>JAQWSV010000175.1 GCA_029243005.1 Woeseiaceae bacterium | reverse complement strand
CTGGTTGTGCTGGTTCAGAACGGATGTACCGGGGTTGTGCCCCATGCGGGCCGTGCCCATTTCATGAATCAGCAAGCCCGGCGGGAACAGGTTGCCATGCGTATTGATGTTCGACAGGCCCGCCGCTTCCATCATCTCGTGGGCGTCCTCGGCCATGGCTTCGATCATCGCGAACTCGTTGTCCCGGTGCTCACAATCGATATGGAGTAGCGGAATACCCCACTGGTCAGTGCGGGTATTGTCCAGCCAGACGCGGTTTCTCTCATCCGGCAGCATTTCGCCGAAGCCGTCGATAGAGAACTGCCAGGGTCCCGGCTGGCGCAGTGTGCGCTTCAAATCGACGCCAATGCCTGAGTTTACGGTGCCGCGTTGCCAGTCAAGGCGTGTTGCTCCACCCTGGTAACCGAAACCACGAACGAAGCGCTCGTCTTGCTCAGAGACATTCCTGAATCGGGGCACATAGCAATCATTGGGCCGGCGAGGCGAGTGGTACTTGTCTTCGTGGCCGTTAAATATGCCCGTCGTCACCGGTCCGCCAATGTGATCCATCAGGAAGCGACCCAGGGTGCCGCTGTCGTTACCGAGTCCGTTCGGGAAATGCTCGGAAGTCGAATTAAGAAGAACCTGGGTCGAGCCCAGCGTTGACGCACAAAGGAAGACAAGGCGGCTGGTATACGTCCTGCCTTCATGGCTATTGGCATCGATGACCGTCACGCCGGTGGCACGTTCCTTTTCTGCATCATATTCAACACGCGTGACGATCGCGTCCGTCACAGTTGTCAGGTTTCCAGTTAGCTCTGCGGCTGGCAGGGTTGCCGAAAGACTGGAAAAGTAGGCGCCAAACGAGCAACCACGCTGACACTCGTCGCGATTCATGCACTGACCGCGGCCGAGGGCGCGTTGTTCGTCGGTCGGCTCTGTCAGGTGGGCCGCCCGGCCGATAATCAGGTTTCGCTCGGGGAATGCCGCCTCAATTTTCGCCTTCACATCTTTTTCGACGCAGTTCAATTCAAATGCAGGCTGAAAGACGCCGTCAGGCAATTGCGGCAGGCCTTCTTCCGATCCGCTGATTCCGGCGAAGGACTCGACATAGTCATACCAAGGCGCTATGTCCTTGTACCGGATCGGCCAGTCGACGCCATGACCGTCTTTCAGATTGGCTTCGAAGTCGATGTCGCTCCATCGATAGCATTGGCGGTGCCACTGCAATGACCGGCCACCAAGATGATGGCCGCGAATGTAGGAAAAGGGCTTGCCGTCTGGCGTGATGTACGGATGCTGCCGATCGTTGACGAAGAAGTGCTTCGTGAAATCGTTAAACGCGTAGCAAAGCCGCTGGATCGCATAGTCGCTGGCTTCCTCCGCTTCCGGAATTTGCCCGCGAAGAGGTAGCTCCCAGTTTCCCTTGCCCTCGGTGACATAGTCTTCCCGGTGCGTCACATGACGGCCGCGCTCGAGCAACAGGACTTTCAGTCCCCGCTCGGTTAGCTCCTTCGCGGCCCAGCCGCCGGAGATCCCGGAGCCGACAACGATTGCATCGAAATCAGAGGCCATGACGGAAGTTCGACCAGAACCAGGCGCGACCGATATCCTCTATCGGGGCGCAGGCCTTGTATTCGGGAGTAAGCAACTCGTACTGCAGTTCAATGGTCGCGCCCGGCTCGGATGAGTAGTAGCCAAACAGCGCAAGCCTTTTGAACTCGCGGAAGAAGTCGTGTTCAGCGCCGTCGGAAAATGCGGCCTCGTCAATGGAGCGCAGCCGGTTGATCTGTTCATTTGCAGCACTATCGAGGTAGTCGTCACCAAGACGCTCGCCAAGTGCTCTGACGCCTTCCCCGAATCGGGACTGCCGCGCCGGCGCGGCCCACTCGTCGAGCATCAGGTCAATGAAGTAGTGAACACCGGCCGCGCGAGCACCCGGTGTCTCCGTCCCCGGGATCATCACGTCGACAATGCGCTCAATCAGCGCAAACTGGTCCTGGTCGAAAAACACCGGCGGCGCACCCGCGTCCTGTGCGTAAGCGACACGGCTCATTAGAGTTGGCAATTGCGTAGCAGCAATCGTGCCGCCGACAAGTGACGCGGCGCCCATGATCGCATTGCGTCGTGTCAACGTGTTTTTCGTTCGAGGCATATCGAAGTCCTCCGCGGCAGGCAATCGTTCAACTGGTTGGAAAAATGTACGCCTGCATTGTGTTGGTCGCAAATCCTGATCGTCGTGTGGCGCGCCATATGCTATATCAGGAACGGCGGGGCCGTCGGTGTTTTCGCCACATACATAGTCTTTCCTAGCTCGCTTCGCTAGACTGCTCCGGTCGATCTTTATTTTTCCTGGAGTCACCATGTCTGACGCCACTTTCAATCGCCGTGAAATGCTGACTGCCGCGGTTGGCCTTGCTGCCGTCACCGGACTAGCCACCACGGCCAAAGCACAGGCAATGCGTGTTCCCGGCGTCCAACTGTATACGGTTCGGGACTCGATGGCAGTGGATGTGGAGAAGACGCTGCAGGGAATTGCAGGGATTGGCTACAAGGAAGTCGAGTTCGCGGGTTATTTCACGCGAACAGCAAAGGAAATCCGCGATATGCTGGCACGCTATGGATTGACCTCTCCCAGTACGCACGTGGATGGCGAAACCGTGCAGGACGACCCGAATCCGTTCGTCGATCTCTCGGCAGAGGCCGGCCATGAGTATGTGACGATGGCTTATATGCAGGAACAAAACCGGCAATCCATTGACGACTACAAGCGCTGGGCAGAGGTCGCAAACCGGTTAGGCGAGGCTTGCCGGCGGAATGGCATGCGAGCCGCTTACCACAACCACGAATTTGAGTTTCAAGCGATCGACGGTGTCGTGCCGTTCGACATTCTCATAAATGAAACCGACGCCGACCTTCTCGATTTCGAAATTGACTTTTTCTGGGTTGCGGAAGCCGGCTGGGATATCCGCGAGGTGCTGTCAATGGCGCCGGAGCGAATGAGATTGTCACACATCAAGGACAGGAATGCCGCAGGGCAGATGGTCGATGTGGGCGACGGCGAAATAGACTTTGCCGGTATTCTTGAAGACCCTGTCGCGGCGTCGATAAAGCACTGCTTTGTCGAGTATGATTATCCGCCGAATCCATTCCAGTCGGTTGCAGCGAGTCACTACACGCTGAAGTCGATACTCGACTAGTCGCTAAATCCTATATCGACGTCCACTGCGAGCCGTTGTTCGTGCTCGTAATGGTCGCGCGCACGAAGCGCATGGCGCGAACGCCGTCCTCGACCGTTGCACAGATGTTGTCTGTCGGCTCGGGAAATGCGCGAACGGCTGCGGCGAAGTCGACGTAGAGATTTGAGAAGGCCTCGATAAATCCCTCCGGATGACCGCCCGGCGTACGGCAGCGTGAACGGGCTGCATCCGACAGGTATGCAATATTGTTGCCCGGGCTGATGACCTGGTCGGGATCACCGCGTCGCCCGATCGTGAGCGTGTTCGGATCACCATGCGACCAGTGCAGACTGCCTTTGTCGCCATAGATCTCGATCCGCAGGCCGTTCACCGCGCCCGTGCATACCTGGCTCGCCGCGAGGAGGCCAGCGGCACCATTCTGAAGACGAAACATTGCGGCGCCGTCGTCATCAATGTCACGATCTTCGACGACGGTTTTGAGTTCTGCAGCGACTTCCGTCATCTGTTGTCCGGTAATGAACTCGACGAGATTAAATGCGTGGGTGCCGATGTCTGCGAAGGCACCGGATTCACCGCCGACGCTAGCATCCGTTCGCCAAGTCGCTTGTTTGCTGCCTTTGGTATCTGCGGCCTGCGACAGCCAGTCTTGTAAATAAATCACAACGACTCTGCGGATATCGCCGAGCTCGCCGGCGCGGACTCTTTCACGTGCTTCGATGATCAGGGGGTAGCCAGTATAGGTGTGCGTGATCCCGAACAGCAGTCCTGTTTCTTCGACGACAGCTGCAACACGAAGCGCGTCTTCCAGGTTGCCGGCCAAAGGCTTGTCACAAATGACGTGCATACCTTTTTTCAGCGCCCTGCAACTAATGTCAGCATGCGAGTTATTAGGTGTCACGATCGAAACGCACTGCATGCGCTGGTCCTCCGGAAGCGTTGCTTCCGCATCGATCATTTCTTCGTAGTTACCATATGCCCGCGATGCATCCAGTCCCAGTTCGATGCCGAACTGTTTCGATGCGTCCGGGTTGCTACTGAAGGCGCCAGCGACGAGTTCTATATCACCGGTCATTTCGGCAGCCAGCCTGTGAACCGCGCCGATAAGGGCGCCACTGCCGCCGCCCACCATGCCCATACGTACTTTGTTTGCCACGGGATCCCTCTGTTGTTCTTTGTCGAACGGACCCCGATGTTACAATGGCGTCGCGTGGCTTGCGACCAATACGCAAGGCTTGCGCCAACAATAAGACCGGGGGAGAACTATGGCGGACGAGACGTATGATGCAATCGTCGTTGGATCTGGTATTTCAGGGGGCTGGGCGGCCAAGGAGCTGACGGAAAAAGGCCTCAATGTCCTAGTGCTCGAACGTGGAAAGAACGTTGAGCATGCCAAGGACTATATCAATACTCATAAAGCGCCTTGGGAGTTTCCGCATCGCGGTGGTCGCACGGTCGCGATGGAAGAGGCCTACCCGGTTCTCAAGCGTGACTACCCACTAAATGAGAAGAACCTCGACTGGTGGACATCTGACCAGGACTCTCCCTATACCGAGATTAAACGCTTTGACTGGTATCGCGGTTACCAGGTCGGCGGTCGGTCATTAACCTGGGGCAGACAAAGTTATCGTCTGAGTGATTTCGATTTCGAAGCGAATGCGAAAGAGGGCATCGCGGTTGACTGGCCGATCCGCTACGAAGATCTCAAGCCCTGGTACGACCATGTTGAAAAGCATGCGGGCGTGAATGGCTCCATCGAGAATATGCCGCAGCTTCCAGATGGTGAATTTCAGACGCCAATGCCACTGAATTGTGGTGAAGAGCTCGTCGCAGGGCGCTTGCAGAATCAGTTTGACGGGCGTCGCCGGATCATCATTGGACGTACCGCGCACCTTACCCAGCCCTTACCGGGTCGCTCCCCCTGTCAGTATCGTAACGCTTGCTGGACGGGGTGCCCATGGGGCGGCTATTTTAGTTCGCAGTCATCGACCCTGCCTGCAGCAATGGCGACAGGCCGCATGACCCTGATGCCATTCTCGATTGTCACCGAACTTGCGTATGACAAGGACCGCAAGCGGGTGAGTGGTGTACGGGTAATGGATGCAGTGACGGAGAAGACGACAGAGTTCTCTGCGCCGATTGTTTTCCTCTGCGCGTCCACACTCAATTCGACGTGGCTCCTGATGCGCTCGGCAACGGACATCTGGCCCGATGGCCTTGGTTCGAGTTCCGGCGAGCTCGGCCACAACCTGATGGATCATCACTTCCGACTTGGAGCGCAGGGCACGCTTCGCGAGGAGTCGCTCAACGATAAGTACTACTTCGGTGGCAGGCCAACTGGCTTCTATATCCCCCGCTTTCGGAACCTGTTCGGTGACAAGCGCGACTACCTGCGCGGTTTTGGCTACCAGGGTAGTGCGAGTCGCCAGAGCTGGCGTAGAGCGGTTCGTGAACTGGGCGTCGGCGGCGACTTCAAGGACAAGATGGCTCAGCCTGGACCCTGGCGCATCGGTGCCACCGCCTTTGGCGAGATGCTCCCTTATCACGACAACAAGATCGGCATTGATCAATCGCGCACTGACAAGTGGGGTTTGCCGGTGCTCGAGATCGATTGCGGCATGGGCGAGAACGAGGCGCTCATGCGTGTCGACATGGCCAATGACATGGCCGAGATGCTCGATGCGTCTGGGGTCAAAGACGTCAGCACCTACGATGATGAGTACTACCCGGGCATGGGTATTCACGAAATGGGGACCGCTCGCATGGGCAGGGATCCAAAAACTTCCGTACTGAATGCATGGAACCAGGTCTGGGATGCGCCTAACGTGTTCGTCACGGATGGTTCCTGCATGACGTCCGCTGCCTGTCAGAATCCGTCGCTGACCTACATGGCGATCACGGCACGCGCAGCCGACTATGCGGTCGCGGAACTCAAGCGCGGCAACCTCTAGGAGAATTGGCGATGGACAAAGACGACAGAAAAATCGAACAGATCACACGCCGCGAAGCGATTTTCCGGGTGAGTACAATGCTCGGCGGTGTCGCCCTAGTGGGCCAAACCGCGATGCTGGCCGGATGTGTGTCACAACCCCGTAGTGAGTCCGTTGCAGCCAATCACCTGTTCCGACAAAGCGATATCGAGCTCCTGGATGAGATTGCGGAAACGATTCTGCCGGAGACGAGCACGCCGGGCGCCAAAGCGGCCGAGGTCGGACCCTTCATCGCGATGATGGTGACTGACACTTACTATCCGGACGATCAGCAAGTTTTCCTAGGCGGTCTGAAAGATTTGCAAAAGCGTTGCATCGTTAACTTTGGAGCGCACTTCCAGGTTGTTACCGCAGCACAGCGATCACAGCTGGTCGAGATGCTTGATCTCGAACAGTGGACGTATATGAAGGGCAGGCCTGACGATGCGCCTGCGCATTACTTCCGGATGATAAAAGAGCTGACCTTGCTTGGTTACTTCACCTCTGAAATTGGCTACACACAGGCGATGCGTTACATGGAAACGCCGGGCCGATACGATCCATGTGTGCCGTATGAGGAGGGAGAAACGCAATGGGCGCCACACGCGTGAAGTCAGCCATCGCGACGGCCGTCCTGACGATGTTGGCCGCCTGCCATGCGCAGTACGACACTGAGGAGTGGATCGAGCTCTTAAACGGTACCAACCTGGATGACTGGACAGTCAAGATTCGCGGTTACCCAGCCGGAGAGAATTACGCCAACACGTTTCGAATCGAAGAAGGCTTGGTGACAGTGCGCTATGACCAGTACGAAGGCGATTACAACGACCGCTTCGGACATATCTTTTACAGGGACGCGTTCTCCCACTACCGGATCCTCGTCGAGTATCGATTCATCGGCGAGCAGGCGCCTGGCGCGCCGGGCTGGGCGATCCGAAATAGCGGCGTGATGTTGCACGCGCAGGACCCGCACACGATGCCTCCCGAGCAGGATTTTCCGATTTCGATTGAGGCGCAGTTCCTGGGCGGCCTCGGAGATGGCAAGCTGCGTCCGACCGCCAACATGTGCTCACCCGGCTCGCACATCGAGTACCAGGGCAAGTTCGAGGAGACGCATTGCATCAACTCGGCATCCGCGACCTTCGACGGCGAACAGTGGGTCACCGTCGAGGTACTGGTCCTCGGCAGTGACAAGGTCGTTCACTATGTCAATGGTGAGGAGGTCATGACGTATGCCAACCTGACCTACGGTGGTGTTGAAGTGTCCGGGCATCGGCCGGAAATGAAGCCGGATGGCGAACCCCTGTCGTCGGGCTATATTTCGTTACAAAGCGAGAGCGCCCCGATCCAGTTCCGTCGCGTCGCAGTATTGAACCTGAAGGGTTGCATGAATCCCGATGCGGAGAACTACAAGTCCTATTTCGTCGAACCGGACCCGGAGGCGTGCACGTTCTGAGTATTGATTGACCGGCATTGCGCCAGCCCTCGATTGGGCTATCTGCTATCAGCACAGCCAGTGCGGAAAGCGACTCAATATTTCGGGGGTGCCTGGCGGTCGAGATGCTTAGAGCGCACCTGGATGTAGATCAGTACGAACAGGATGTAGGCGGCCACCAGTGCCCAACCCGTCGTGTCGATATCGGAGAAGGACAGGGAGCCTTGGCCAATAAGTATCAGGATGCCGATGACACTGATGATGCGCACGGCCCGGTCGGACAATTTCATGCGTGCTTTGGCGAACTCTTCAGGCAGCCGTTTGGAGAAATTGAACGCTGCGATCAGCGGGATCAGGTCGTAGATAAAGACGAGGCCACCGCCGAGCATGATGATGTAGCGCAAGTCTTTGCCGGCGATGATCGGTATGGCACCGAAGATCAGCAGGAAGGTCAGCAGGATGTGTGGCGTGTTGAATCTCTTGTTGACGACGGCGATACCCTTCGGCAACCAGCCATCCTCGCAGGCGATCAATACGGACTTTGTCGCCCAGGAGAACGTTGAATTGATACTCGTGGCGAGCGCGAAAAGCCCGGCGCCGACGATAAACGCCGTGTAAACAGCCGGCGGTAATATCGCCTTAGCGACTTCCGACAAGGGTTTGCCTGCCGTTTGTTCAACGGGAAGGATGCCGACGGCGACAATGGATACCAGCGCAAAGAAGACGGCGGCCAGCAGTGTGCTGTAGATGATCGCGCGCGGCAGATCGTGTTGGGGGTTCTTCATCTCCCCGCCGAGTTCGGAAATGTACTGCGCACCGCCGGTCGAAAACGATAGAACTACGCACGCCAGGCCAAAGCCGTACCAGCCATTGGGCAACAACTGGCTGTCGCCCGTGAAATGTGAGTAGTCCACTTCGAGGATGCCGAAGAAGATCAGCGATGACAGGCCGAGCAGCAGGAAGATAATCATCACCTTTTGTACGGCGGCTGCCTGTTTGACCCCGAAGAGGTTCACAAAGTAGAACAGCAGCAGGATACCGAGCGCCGTGTACTGGATATTGATGTCCGGCAACAACGCGACTGCGTATTGCGCAAATCCCAGCGCAAACAGCGAAATCAGTATGTGGGTAACCAGTAAAATGGCGAGATAGAAAAAACCGATACGTGGCCCGAGCACGCGCTTGCAGTAGACGTAGAGTCCGCCCGTTGCGGGCATGGCGGAACCCATGAAGGCAACCGGAATCTGTTTGATGATCGACAGACAGGCCGAGAGGACGAACGCAAAAGGAATTGCATAGGCTGTGAACTCGATGCCGATGCCGATGAGGACCATGATGCCAGAGCCGATGACCTGGCCAAGCGCGATTGCGAAGACATCCCAGAAACTCAGCGTCTTTTTCAGTTCCATTGATGAAATTCCATTTCGTTAATCAGATCAGCGCCAGCGCGGCATCGATATCGGCAATCAGGTCTTCCGGATCTTCGAGGCCGGTCGAAATGCGAATCATGCCGTCCGCGATGTTCATCTCGCGTCGTTGTTCCTCCGGCACGTCTAGGAAGGCCATCGATGCGGGGATTTGAGTCGTTGTTCGCACGCCGCCGAGACTTGCCGCAAAGCTGCACAATTCGAAGTTGTCGAGCACCTTCAGCGCATCGTCAGCCGTGTCGACTTCAAAAGTCAGCATGCCGCCAAACTCCGGCATCTGTGATTTGGCGATATCGTGCTGCGGATGCGAAGCGAGTCCCGGGTACCAGACCTTGTTGACCTTTGGATGCGTCTCGAGATGCCCGGCTAGTATCGCCGCTGATTGACACTGGCGTTGCAGACGAACCGCCAGCGTCTGTATACCGCGAAGCAACAGCCAGGCATTGAACGGTGCGAGGGGTGAGCCCAGTTTTACCATTGTGTTCCAGCGAATCTGCTCGAGGAAATCCTCTGGCAAACGATCGGTCTTCATGCAAATTGCACCACCGATAGCGTCACTGTGGCCACCGATGAATTTCGTTGCGCTTTCAACAACGATGTCGACACCCCATTCGAGGGGTCGAAGGACATAGGGGCTTGCAAACGTGTTGTCGCATACGAGTATCGCGCCATGTTCACGCGCGATGTCGACGAGCGGCTCGATCGCGGCGACCTTCATTGTCGGATTGGCAACCGACTCGAAGTAGATCACCCTGGTATTGGGTTTTAGCGCGGCACGAACGGAGTCCGGGTTTGCCGTATCGACAAACGTCGTCTCGATGTCGTAATCCGTATAGCGATGATCCAGCATTTCATGGGTTGAGCTGTACGTCGTCCAGTCGCAGACAACGTGATCGCCAGCCTTTAAAAGGCCGAGGAGGGTGATCGAGATCGCCGCCATGCCTGACGCGGTGCCGAGACAGGCGTTTGCACCCTCGATCACGCACATCTGTTCCTCGAACAGGTACTCGGATGGATTGCCGCAGCGGCCGTAGATGTTGACCGATTTCCGCTCGCCGTCGACCACTCGCTGATAGATGTCCGCGTCGTACTCAAAGCTCGACGACATGAAGATCGGTGGATTAATCGACTTGCTGGCCTCGTCAGGCGGGATGTATGCCACTTTACTGTCGAAGCGAAGTTTGGCCCTTTTGTCCGCTTTCACAGGCGGTCTCCGGTCGCGGGGTATTGATTCTACCTTGGGTTCAGGAGTAATCTTACCAACAATAGTTAGTTAAGCAAACAATAGTTTGGTCATGACTGAGCGCGAACAACAGATACTGGCGATGATTCGCGAGAACCCGCTGATCTCCCAGGCTACTATCGCGGACCGCCTTGATATCAGCCGGCCTGCCGTTGCCGGGCACATCATGAACCTGGTGAGTAAGGGCATCATCAAGGGTCGTGGTTACGTCATCAGTGACGCACCATTCACAGCCGTCATCGGTGGCGCCAATATCGATATCTGTGGCGCACCTGACGGCAAGATGCGTATGCGTGACTCGAGTCCGGGTCAGGTCAATGTTTCGCCGGGTGGGGTCGCGAGGAACATCGCGGAGAATCTTTCCCGCCTTGGATCGCATTGCCGGCTGATCACTGCGATCGGTGACGACGAGCACGGCAGGCTGCTATCCGAGACGGGCGAGGCAGCCGGTGTCGATATGCGCTATGTCGTGCGCTCGGATACTAGGCCGACATCGACTTATGTCAGCGTACTGGATGAGTCGGGTGACATGCTCGTGGCGATCAACGATATGTCGGTCGTGGACGAAGTGACGCCCGAGCGTTTGCAGCGATACGAATCGATGCTCCGTCGCGCGAGCCTGGCCATCGTCGATACCAATCTTTCCGAGGAGGCGCTGATCTACATTGCACGAACTTTCGATGCGCTGCCCCTGTTCGTCGATACCGTCTCGGTAGCGAAGGCGGATCGTATTTCTGGCGTGCTCGACAAGGTGCACACATTGAAAGCGACGCGGGACGAAGCCGGCGAACTATGTGGCGTCGGCGCACCAACCAATCGACAACTGCCGGGCGTTGCGAAACGCTTGCACGGACGCGGTGTCGACCGCGTCTTTATTTCGCTGGGGCCGGAGGGTCTGTTCTTCAGTGATGGCATCGAGCAGGGCATCGAAAAAGTCAAACCCTCTGCAGGTCGAGTCGAGAATGCCAGTGGCGCAGGTGATGCACTGGTTGCCGGACTTGCGCATGCCTGGCTAAACGAATGGCCTCTGCAGAAGTCGATTCAGTTTGCTTTGTCGGCCGCGGACATCGCGCTGGCGCACCCTGCGACGATCAATCCGAATCTCACCGCTGATACGGTGAATGAACTCTACGAGGCCCGCTATGTCGGATGACCCAATGTCTAATCTGGATATCCATCCGGCGGTTGCCGAAGCGCTTGACCAGGATAGGCCCGTTGTCGCGCTTGAGTCGACTATCATTTCGCATGGCATGCCCTATCCACGCAACGTTGAAACGGCGATGCAGGTAGAGGAGAAAGTTCGAGCAGAGGGTGCGACCCCTGCAAGCATTGCCATTCTGAAGGGCCGGCTCAAAGTCGGGCTCGAACAATCAGAGCTCGAATACCTTGGCCGGACTGGAACGGCGGTCACCAAGACAAGCCGACGGGACATTCCGTTTATCGTTTCACAGCAGCAAGATGGGGCAACGACGGTTGCTGCGACCATCCTGATTGCGGCTATGGCCGGGATCAGGGTCATGGCCACCGGCGGTATAGGTGGCGTTCACCGCGGTGTCGAGGAAACCATGGATGTTTCCGCCGACCTCGACGAACTCGCGCGCAATACGATGGCGGTGGTTTGCGCAGGTATCAAGTCGGTACTCGATGTTGGTCGCACGCTGGAACACCTGGAAACGGTTGGCGTCCCTGTCGTCGGTTTTCAGACCAATTCGGTGCCGGCGTTTTATGCACGCGATAGCGAGTTTGCAGTGGATTATCGACTGGACGATGCTTTGGAAGTCGCTGCGGCTCTGCGCTCAAAAGTGTCCCTTGGTCTCGACGGTGCAATTCTCGTGACAAATCCAGTGCCAGAGGAGCATGCACTGGAAGCCAGTGCAGTAAATCGACTCATCGATGAAGCGATAACGGCTATGAATGCGGCGGGCGTCACGGGTAAGGAAACGACGCCCTATTTGTTGGCCCGGGTTGCGGAGTTATCCGCCGGCAAGAGTCTCGACGCAAACATTGCATTGGTCATCAACAATGCCCGTGTTGCGGCACAGATTGCGTGCGCGTACTGTCAGCTAGCAAATGACTGATTCAGGCAACGAAATCCCGACGATCGATCTCGGCGCTTTTGCGGAGGCTGCGGACCTTGATAAGGCGCGCATTGCGGAGGAGGTCGATGAGATCTGTCAGGCGATCGGCTTCCTGGTTGTTGAGAATCATGGTGTGGCGGAAGAGGTCATTGAAGATGCATGGTCGGTGGCCAGAACCTTTTTCGATCTGCCGATTGAGCAAAAACTGGCATCACAATCACCGGCGGCAGGCTGTCCGCGAGGCTACTTCCCGCTCGAGGAGGAGTCGCTGGCAAAAACGCTGGGGATAGCAACCCCGCCGGATCGCAAAGAGGCCTATAGCAGTGGGCCCCTTGTGCCGCCCGATGGGCATTCGCCCGATGCGCACTTCGACTTTTTCTACGGCGAGAATATCTGGCCGTCATCGATTCCGACGTTTCGTAGTGCCTGGGAGAACTATTATCGATCGATGGAAGACCTCGGCGCCCGCATCATGCAGTTACTGGCGCATGCACTGAAACTGGAAGAGGACTTCTTCGCAGCACACCATACCCATCATCTCGGCGCATTGCGGACGCTGAACTACCCGTCCTCGCCGGCAGATGACCATACCGCAGTGCATCGCGCGGGCGCCCATTCGGACTATGGCACGGTGACGATTCTAAAGCCGGATCCGGATGTCGGCGGGCTGGAAGTGCAACTGCCATCGGCCAAGTGGATCGACGCACCGTCCGTAACGGACGGCTTCATTGTAAATCTGGGTGACCTGATGGCGCGCTGGACCAATGATCGCTGGATTTCCACGGTTCACAGAGTCACGTCGGGCGACGCAACGGAGACGGTGCCGAGGCGGCAATCAATCGCCTATTTCATGAATCCGAATTACGACGGCAACATCACGACCATTCCGACCTGTCTCGCGGACGGTGAAGAGCCTGCCAATGCGCCGGTGCTCGCAGGCGATTACCTGATCCGGAAGTTTACGGACGCGCAGGTCGAGAACGACTGAACCTAGCGCCGGTCGAATTCGTCGAAGGGACGGATTTTGTCGGCAATGATGGTCATTTGTTCCAGCGGCACACCGCCACCATTACCGAAACGGAAGCCGACAATACCGTTCGGCATGAGTTGCACGACGTTTCCACCGTAACCCTGCATCGCCGGTGCCGTGTAGGAACGACCGCTCTCTGTCACATAGCGCTCATGCCACAGGGTCAGATAGTAGGACTTTGCACCATGAATATTGCTTGCGCCGGTCGGCAGGCCGCGGCTGCCTTTCTCGTACAGAGCTGCAGCGGTTCCCGTCTTGCTTAACAACTGTCCGCCATCGTGCATGCCACCGTTCTGGATCAGCATGGCAATCTTCGCGATATCGTCGATGGACACATAGATGCCCCAGGCGAGAATCGGGGTACCCAATCCGCTTGCTTCGCGCGTTCGGGTCATGGAAATATGATGTATACCGATCGGCCGATAAACTTCATCCACCATCATTTCCCAAAGATCCGCGTCGGCTCCCTCCTTCTCCCGTAGTAGCGCTTCGAGCGCGGCAGACCCGACGAAGATGTCGCGGTCACGATAACGACCGTGCTCACCGGGACCCCAGGGGTAACTCGGAATTTTGAAGACCTCGGCGAGTTTTTCCTCGAGCGTCGGGGCGAAGTACCAGGTCATGTAGTCTTCGACACCGGCATTGTTTGCCGGATTACTCGCGTCCCCGGACCCAAAGTTGTTGGGCGTAACATTATGGGTCCCGGTTCCGATGCCCGTCGCCATGCTGAACACATGACGGAATGTTACGTTGTTCCAGCCGTCGTGATCGGCCGTGATGTCGAGATAGTCCCTGATCCTGTAGTCCAATACCTCGTCGCCGTACTTCTGTGCCATGCGCAGTAACGTGAGCATGCCGGCCGCTGTTTTGGTGACCGACCAGACGCCATGGCGCATCTCGTGCGGGTAGGGATACGGACCGTAAGGTGTATTCATCGATCGAACATGGATGTTGCCGTCGATGACCAGTCCACTGGTCAGTGTTAGTGCCGGGTCGATACCTGAATCGAAATCGGCGAACAGCGCCGCACCGTGTTGATCTTCCAGCACCGACCAGAATTGCCACGGCAGCCGATCGGCCAGTTCGCTCTCGAAGCTGGCGATAACGTCAGCGTGGTTTGAGTCGCTTGCCTCGTAGTCGACATCCGCCTGACCAGCAGCGACGAATCGCGTTTGGATTACGAATGTCGAGAGGTGATGGACAACCTGGTAGCGCAGCTGTGAAACCGAATCCTCATCAAAGAGGAAGGTCGCGACGCCGTTGTAGCTCTCATTTTCGATGATGCTGGTCAGGAGAAAGGGAAACGACGCACGTGACATACCGCCATCTCCCGGTTCTGACCATACGCGGCCGGGCGCTACCTGCATTTGCCAGTAACTTTCACTATCGCTTGCGACCAGGAGATCGCGATCGAGTGGGATCAAATATCCCTCATGCGATACGAATCGCAGCGACATGCTTGGGAAAAGCTGCGTTTTTTTGCCTTGAATGTCAGCCGGTAAAATCTCTGTCGGCTCGCTGCTCATTGTGTGATCGGGAATTTTGATCGTGCCGGAAAATCGGTAACCCGCTGCCTCGGGTGCCTCCGATGGCAGAAACCAGCGGTTATCGACCAGTTCGATGCGATTGGCCGGCTTCGATGACAATTGGTCGCGAGTCAGTTCGGCCCGGTCGTCGGCCACCGCTGCGCCGCACACAATGATCACAGCGATGCATGACCGCAGCATTCTGTTGCACAAATGAAGATTTCTCATAACAGGGACTGAATCATCACTAGAGCGGCGCCTGTATCCTGATAGGGGGAGATAGTGTAACGAAATACCGCAGTAGTATTGTGCACTGCCCAATCGACGATGGTCCCTGTTATGCTTTACGCGGAATTGCAGAAGGGAATGACATGGAACTCAAGTTCAGTACCTGGCAGGAAGTCGATACCTACCTTGAGAAGAGTGGCGGCATTATCATACCGATAGGCTCTACCGAGCAGCATGGGCCCAATGGGCTGATCGGAACGGACGCGCTTTGTCCTGAATCGTTGGCAATCGAAATCGGCAAGCAGACAGCTGCGCTAATTGCACCAACGATCTCGGTCGGAATGGCCCAGCACCACCTTGGCTTCGCAGGATCCATCACACTGCGACCATCGACCCTGATTCTGGTCATCCAGGACATGGTCAATTCCCTGGTCCAGCATGGTTTTGAGTCCTTTTATTTTCTGAATGGTCACGGGGGCAATATCTCGACCGTGCATGCGGCTTTTTCCGAAATCTATGCGCAGGCCAGCATGGGGCAAAGTCCGACCGACCAGTCCAAGGTGCGATGCAAGCTCGCAAACTGGTGGGAAGCGAAAGGTGTGATGAAACTTAGTAGTGACCTGTTTGGCGATGCGGACGGGAGTCATGCAACCTGTGGTGAGGTTTCCCTCACCCAGTACGCTTACCCGCACAGCATCAAGAACGTCGCGATGGATCCACCCATCGCACCGGATGGGCCGATCTACGATGCCGCGGACTTTCGCAAACGGTTTCCGGACGGACGCATGGGATCGAACCCGGCGCTGGCCAATCCCGAGGCTGGTGAGCAGTTGTTCAAACTAGCGGTCAAGGGGCTCGCGGAGGACTTCCACAAGTTCTCGGCCTAAAAACTTCACCGGCCCGCATGAGATTAACTATGCGAAAGCCAGCGGTCACAATGTAAGATGTTCAATTGCGGCAAAACGGGACCCGGCATGTTCCCAGATGTCGAAAACCTGATCGGGGGTCGTGATTGAATGGGCATATCGGTAACTATATGTTCGTATCGAGCATTTCCGCTTACGCCGAATCGATGGCGGTTTTGAAGAACTGGCACGAAGGAGAGACGTAGGAAGCCGCCCGAGGACGATCACCACTAACTATGATGAAACTGGCAAGCCAGGCGCTGACCCTGGCAATAATACTCATCGCTCTTGCCGCCTGTTCGCGGGCACCCGACACCGGCGATGACGTTACAGAGAACTCGGCAACAGAACCGGCGATCAATACCGTCTGGATCCCGATGGAGGACGGTGTCCGCCTCGCCGCCGACATCTATATGCCGACGAATGCGGAGCCAGACGAAAGATACCCTGTACTGCTCGAATACCTGCCGTACCGAAAGGACGAAGGGCGCGCGCGGGGTTACTCCCTCTACAGGTACTTCCAAGATCGCGGTTACGCAGTCGCCCGCGTTGACGTACGCGGTACCGGCAATAGCGAAGGCATAACGATTCCCTACGAGTATTCGGATATCGAGCTCGATGATGGCGAGATCGTAATCGATTGGCTGTCCAGGCAGGACTGGTCCTCCGGCAGCGTCGGCATGTTCGGCATCTCCTGGGGTGGTTTCAATTCCATCCAGATGGCGATGCGTAATCCACCGGCGTTGAAGGCCTTCGTCGCGGTGATGGCGACAGATGCCCTTTACCAGGAAGACGTCCACTACATGGACGGTATCATGCATACTGACTCGTGGATGATGTCTCATGACTTGTATAACTCGATGCCGGGTGCGCCCGATTTCGTTCTCGACGAGGAATGGCTGGAGAATCGCTTTAATCGCAAGCCAAGCGTCTATGCCTACATGCATCAACAGCGCGATGGGCCGTGGTGGGATCGCGCGTCAGCGATTGGCCAGTACGATAAAATAAGGATTCCCGGCTATCACATTGGCGGCTGGTACGACGCTTACCGTAACAGCTTGCCGCGCATGCTCGAGAACGTCGATGCGCCGGTCAAAGCTATGATCGGTCCCTGGGATCACTACTTTCCACACAATGCCTGGCCCGAGCCGCAAGTCGAGTGGCGCTACGAGGCCGTGCGCTGGTTCGATCAATGGCTGAAGGGCAAGGACACCGGCATCATGGACGAACCGGACTTCGCCGTTTATGTCCGCAACTACTATCCACCCGATCCAGCAACGCCGGGCATCCCCGGCCGCTGGCGATGGGAAGATGGCTGGCCCATCGAGCGAATCGACCACCAGCCCTGGTATGTACAAGCCGACAACGGTTTGTCGAGGGATGCGGCTGAAGAGGCAACGCATCATCTTGCCTACAAACCATCAGTTGGCCTCGAAGGCGGTGGACCGACGATGTGGTGGGGCAGCATCACGCCTGACCAGCAACCCATGGACGACTACAGCCTCGTTTACGACTCCCAACCACTGACCGGGTCACTGGAAATTCTGGGCCGACCCATTGCCAAACTCAATGTATCAGCGACGGCGACGCGCGCAAACTGGGTAGTTCGCATCTCCGATGTTGCGCCAGACGGTCAGGTCACGCAGGTTGCCGGTGCGGCGTTCAATGGCACGCATCGAAGCTCGGCGAGAGACCCGGAGGACATTGTCCCCGGTGAAGTCTTCCCGCTCGAGATCAAGTTGCACCTCACGTCCTGGGTATTCGAAGAAGGGCACAGGATTCGTGTCGCCATCAGTAACGGCATGTGGCCGATGCTCTGGCCCACGATTTCTCCCTTCGACTCGACCTTGCAGATCGGTGGTGATGGCGGTGCCCACGTAGTCATGCCAGTCGTGCCGCCCGGCGAAGAACGCGCGCCCGACTTCAAGGACCCGGAACCCAATCCGAGGTTGGCCGGTTATGAAACACTCGACTCCGGCAACATTACAGGCTATGCCGCGATCACCGAGATCAACCGCGATCCGGAGACTGCTGAAGCGGTGGGACTGGCGACGAATTCGGGTGCGGTTCGCCGACCTTGGGGCATTGCACGCTTCGAAGAAGAAATCGAACATCGCACCGATGATGAAGACCCGGCTGGCACATCGGTGACTGGCCGCTATGCTTTGAGCCAGGAACTTGAAGACAGAACCTTGCGGTTCGAAACAGAAGTGTCTTTCACCAGTGATGAATCCGACTTTCGCTTAACGTTTGATCGACGCTTGCTCGTCGACGGCGAGATCTTTGCAGAAAAATCCTGGGATGAGACCATACCGAGAGACTTTCAGTAGGAGAATAATGATGAAACGCCACACACACACCTGCACCATCATTGTGCTGTTGTTGGCCACCAGTGCCGTTGCAGCGCAGGATGCAGAGGAAATTCCTTTTCTGCTGACCTATCCAGACCTAGACCATCCCGATGGTGAGGTGTTGCTGGACAACGAGCATGTTGTCGTGCAGCGCTTTGTCGTGTCGCCGCACTCGTGGGAGGGTATTCACGCGCATCCGGGCAACCAGGTGTATGTGCATGTCGTCGGCGGTACCTGGTCGGGTCGCGCCGGTGGTGAATCGACCTACGACAATACGGTTAGCGAAACCGGCAGCGTTGGCTGGATGGAGCGCATACCGCTGAGTGAAGGTCACGAATCGGGCAACACTGGCGATACCCCGATCGACCTGATCTGGGTAACCTTGAAGGGTGACGGGCCCATCTCGCCAGACATTGATACGCAACCGCTGATTTATCCAGAGATTCCGATGGATCTATTATTGGATAACGATCGCGTCATCGTGCAGCGGGTGCAGGTCGAGCCGGGGCAGTGGGAAGGCGTTCACTCGCATCCCGGCAACCAGGTCTTTGTTCACATAAAAGGTGGCACCTGGGCGGGCCGCTTGGGCGGCGTGCAGTCGCCAAATACCAACGTGCGGGCTGACGGGCATGCCGGCTGGATGGAAGCTATTCCCATAGAACACGAACACGAATCCGGCAACGTCGGCGACACGACGATCGACCTGGTCTGGATTACGCTTAAGTAGGCTTGAGCCCGGCGCCGTTTAAGGGTCGGGTGACCCAGGGTCGGCTGCAATCGATGCCTCGTGCTCTTCGAGCACCTCGTATAACGGCACATCGACCCAGGTGTCATTGAGGTAGTTGAGTTCCGGCTCCTCTTCCTTGGGATCGACAATCAGGTTGTAAATGGACGGGTAAGCGACCTCCTTTGCTTCATAGCCCCCCCAGGATCTGTCAACTTCTTTGAACAGTATTTTCCAGTTCCGCCATTTTGCGCCGAATAGTTCGTTGCCAATGTAGATGACGATGGAGTCACGGGCCGAGCTTTGCTCTTTACCCATAAAGAAGCTGGACTGGTCGACACCATCGTAAATCCGGTCATCTGGTAACTTGTAACCGATGATGCTGGCGATTGTGGGCATTAGGTCAACCTGGTGGACGACGTCGTTAGATACTTGTCCCGGCGGAATCCTGGCCGGCCAGCGAACGAGGAATGGCACACGCAGGGAGCCTTCGTAAGGTGAGAACATGCTGCCGCGCCACGGGCCGGTGAAGCCCCAGGATCTCACGACGCCTTCACGACCGTTATCTGAGGTGAAGATGAAGATCGTGTCGTCCTTCAGCCCGAGTTCGTCGATCGTATCGAGGAGTTCTCCAATGTAGTCGTCGGTTTGTTTGAGCACATCAGCAAAGCTGCCGTGTCCTGTCTTGCCGTAGTAATCCGGATGCGGATCGACGGGTTCGTGCGTCTGTGTGTAAGCAAGGAAAGTAAAGAAAGGCTGGTTGCCCTCAGCTTTCTGGCGGATGAAGTCAATCGCCTGGTCGGTGATCTCCCGATCCAGCGTTTTGCGCTTTTCACGGTTAAATACGTCGAGCTCGACGGGCGTTTCGCCGCGCCTGGATGACATCACGTGCGTGAAGGTCGCGCCGCTCTCCGGATCGAAACTATTGCTGTCCGGCCAGAATGCCCTGTCAGAGGAACGTGGGAGGCCAATCCACTCATCGAAGCCTTGGTCGGTTGGGTAGCGGCCTTTCGTATCGCCGAGGTGCCACTTGCCGAACAACGAAGTCGCGTAGCCAGCCTCCGACAACATCTCTGCCATCGTCAGTTCCCACTTTGTGATGCCGTACCAGACGCCACGTGGCGGGCCGTCCGGACGTTGCCGTGTGCGAATGCCGTAGCGGCCGGTCATCAGTGCTGCACGTGACGGCGTGCATTCGGCCTCGACATTGTAGTGCGTGAGTTGGAAACCCTCTTTGGCAATACTGTCGATACGAGGTGTCGGTGCACCACGTAACACGCCGCCGCCATAAACACCGATCTCACCCCAGCCGAAGTTGTCCATCAGGACCAGAACAATATTCGGTTTGTCTTCGCTGCCGGCGGCCGAAGCGTTTATCGGTATCGAAGCAATGAGGACCAGTGCGCAAAGGGTTAAGCGTCGGGAAAGGGTTGGCATGGCGACCTCCGGTTCAGTTACCACAGAATGTAGCAGCAAATGCCTGTTTCGGCTTCGCATCCGACAGGCGCGGTTGTTAGTCTGTGCTGTCGTTCGTCATGATTAAAGCTTCAAAAACCGGGCTATCATGGTCGTCTGCGACATGGAGATTATTAATGAGTAAGAAGCTTGATCGCAAGCTCGGCATGAACCGGCCGATATCGCGCCGGGATATTCTCCACGGATTCGGCGCTGCCGCTGCATCTTCCTTTGTTCCGAGCCGCGCCTTCGCCGATGAGGTACTTGCGGCGGAGGCAGCCGGCCGACCGTACTATCCACCCGCGCTGAGCGGCATGCGTGGCAATCATGATGGCTCCTTCGATGTCGCGCACGCGCTTGCCCGCGAGGGCAGGACGGACTGGGGACCGGTAAATGAGCCGGACGGCGGTATTTATGATCTCGTTGTCGTCGGCGCCGGACTGAGCGGTCTAGCCGCGGCGCATTTCTATCAGAAAGAGAATCCTCGGGCGCGAATTCTGTTGCTCGATAATCACGACGATTTCGGCGGGCACGCCAAGCGCAATGAATTCAGCCTAGACGGTAATCTGCACCTTGGCTACGGTGGCAGTCAATCGCTCGTTTCCCCCGACCATTACCCTAAGCCAGCGAAGACCCTGATCGATGACCTGGGCATTGACACGGGTGCACTCGCTGACGGATATGATCAGGACTTCTTTCATCGCAACGGACTGGCTGCAGGCATCCACTTCGACAAGAAAGACTGGGGTGTCGACAAAGTCGTTCGTTATGATCTGGGCGGTATGTCCTACTTGCCGCTGGCGGACCCGGGTCAGTCGCCGGAAGAGGTGGTTGCACAGATGCCGATGTCGGATGCGGCGCGGGGTGAACTTCTCCACCTGCTGACCGTCGATGAGAACCAGATCGATATGTCGAAGGCCGAGCAGCAGGAATATCTCTGGACGATCAGTTATCGCGAATTTCTCGAGCGGCACCTGGACATTCACGAGCCGGAGGTCTTTGCTGTACTGCAGGACCTTACTCTAGACTACGGTGCTGGCATCGAGGCCGTTGCGGCCAGTGGCGGGCTCGGATACTCGGCTTTGCCCGGGCGTGGTGCGACAAACCTGGGTCCTGTTCCGGAAGATGATCCGTATATTCATCACTTTCCAGACGGCAACGCGACGGTCGCGCGGATGCTGATCCGCAAGATGATTCCAGACGTCGCACCCGGATCGACGGACCAGGACGTGCTGATGGCCCCGTTTGATTACAGCAAGCTCGATCAGGCATCTTCCGCTGTTCGGATGCGACTCAACAGCACGGTGATCCGTGTCCGTCATGAAGGCGATCCGCGAACGGCGAAGCAGGTCAGTGTCGACTATGTGGAGGGTGGTCAGGCGTCGAGAGTCTGGGCACGACATTGCGTGCTTGCCTGCTACAACGCCATCATTCCGTCGTTGTGTCCGGAGTTGCCGGAAGGTCAGCGCGAGGCACTTTCGATCGGCGAAAAGATGCCAATCCTCTATACGAACGTCGTCTTGAAGAACTGGCATGCATTCAAAAACCTCGGCATTGGGGCTGCGGTTTCTTCAGGCAGTTATCATCCGATGGTGAAGCTCGATTTCCCGGTGAGCTTCGGTGGCCAGCAGTTCGCTCAGACACCGGGCGATCCCATAACGCTGACGATGGAAAGTTTTATTCATATCAACAACCAGAGTTTGTCGCCGCGTGAGCAGCGTCGGCTTGGTCGTTACGAATTGCTGACCACCAGCTTCGAGACCATGGAGCGCAACATCCGCGATCAGCTCACGAGTCTATTGTCGGCAGGAGGCTTTGACGCAGCGAAGGACATCGCCGGCATCACCGTGAATCGATGGGCGCACGGTTACGCGGATGGTTTCTACGATCTGGGCGAGTCCTGGCCGAGTCGAGATCAGCGACCCAATGTCGTCGGGCGGCAGCCATTCGGACGGATCACTATCGCCAATTCTGATGCCGGTGGCAGCGCCATGTTCGAGTCCGCCGTGGGGCAGGCCTGGCGGGCAGTTGGTGAGCTCAACTAGCCTGCGTCGCATCCATACCGAAGAGTATTGGTTTCTCATAATTACGCATGTAGGCGGCGTTAACCATGTAAATGTCGGCGAAGGCTTGTTAATCCAATGTCACATACGCCGCCGTCGTACATTCATAGATGCCGTTAATACCTGAGTGATCCATTGCCGACGAATCTGCAGGCCCAAACAGGATGTGACGCAAAGCTTTCTCCTTCTTTATTTATTTTCTCTCCAGGCAGGTTTCACTCAACGACATATTGGTCCAGCCATTCGAAATAGTGCTCATAAAGATGTTTTTCATAGGACGGTACGGAAATACTGTGTCCCTCTCCCGGATATACGATCAACCGTGCCGGTATCCCGCGCCGTTTCAGCACGAGATACAACTGCTCGGCATTCAGGATGGGCATGTTCCAGTCGTCTTCACCACCGACCGCAAGAGTCGGTGTTGTGACCTGGTCAAGACGGTAGAAGGGCGAAACCCGTTTCCAGGTTTCCTGTGTTTCTTCAAGCCAGGGCAAACCGGGGTCCTCGGCCCATAGCCGTTGCCACATGTCGTGGCCATAATTTGCGATAACCAGTGTCTCGCTGGCGCCCGAGATTGCTGCCTTAAAGCGATCGGTTTTGGTAATGACGTGGTTGGTCAGGAAGCCACCCCAGGACCAGCCATAGACCGCCATGCGATCGCCGTCGACCCAGCCCTGTTCGATAGCAAAGTCCATGGCACCCATGGAGTCGTTGTAGTCGACCGTGCCCCATTGGCCGATCAGCGCATCAGAGAATGCCTGTCCGTAGCCCCATGAGCCCCGGAAGTTGGGCATGACGACGACGTACCCTTTCGCGGCAAACATCTGCGACTCTGGGTCGAAACGCCAGTCCCACTGCGCCCAGGGTCCACCATGAATATGCAGCATACCCTTGTATCGCTTTCCTTCCTCATAGTCCGGTGGAAACACGACGAAGGTATCCAGTTCCACGCCGTCGGCCGCCGTGTAGGTGTGCTTTTCGACATGACCGATCGATACGTCGGCAAGAAGCGCTTCGTTGGCCTCATAGAGAGGCTCGAGGCCGTCATCGTCCAGGTGATAAATGGCGGACGGTGACTGCGGTCTTGCGACCACGGCGTAAACGTCGCCATCAGTGGTGACATCGTACTCGTTGACGATATTGTCTCCGGCGATGATGCGTTCGATTTCGCCATTGTGGATATCGACTCGCAGCAATTGCTGCTCGCCACGGTACTCGGCAATTGCGTACAGGTGTCTGCTATCGTCATCAAAGCGCAACCCCCAGACTTGGATCTCCGCAAGAGATTCGACGAGAGTGGATTCACCGGACTCAAGGTCGAGGACTGCAAGGTTCGGGATTGTATAAACTGGCAAGCTGTCACTGACGTTCGATCGATAAGCAATATACTGGCCGTTTGGGCTGAAGGCGGGATTCGAGTCCGCGTAGGGTACCGAGGTCAGCTGCTCGGCTTCAGGGTTTTCTTCGTCGACGGCGATGCGCCACAGATCGGTATTGCGGTTCGAGTCAGGCCAGTCCGTGCGATTGCTGACAAACACGAGATGACGTCCGTCGGGAGACCAGCGGACCTGGCTGTGGTCGTAACTGCCTGACGTCAGTTGCCGGCTCGTTCGTGTTTCAAGGTCGAAGACATGGATGTGCGTACGACGATCGTCCAGGTAACCAACATAGTCACGTTTGAATTGCAGGCGATCGATCACCCACGGGCGCCGGTTTACTGGCGGTGAATCATCCAGATCGTTCTCCGATGGATCTATCACGATCAACGCGAGTTGCGTGCCATCAAGTGACCACTCAAATGATCGCACGCCCTGCTTGATGTCGGTCAGTTGTTGGGCATCTCCACCGCGACGATCGTAAAGCCAGACCTGGGTTCGGTTGTCTCCGCGCTCGGACAACACGGCCAAGTATTGATTGTCCGGACTCCACTTCGGTGACCAGCTGCTGGTGCCGACTGCGGACAGGCGCAGCGGTTCGCCACCCTCGGTTGGCGTCATCCATACCGAGCTTTGCCGAGCGTCTTTTTCGAGGTCACGTTCTGAATGTGTGTAGGCAAGATACCTGCCATCCGGACTCACCGTAATACCTGAAGTCCGTTCGAGCGCAAGATAGGTGTCGATGTCAAAGAGACGGTTTGCGTTGCCGGATGCAG
>JAQWSV010000172.1 GCA_029243005.1 Woeseiaceae bacterium | reverse complement strand
TTTTGCGCTTCAGCAAGACGGTGCGATGGCCGCGGCGGCAGAGTCGTCGGCGGCCGTTTGCCTCATGCATATGCAGGGTACGCCTGCGACCATGCAGGATAATCCGCGCTATGACGGTCTGTTCGGGGACATCACTGGATTCCTCCTAGAGCGAATAGCCGCCTGTGACGCTGCTGGAATTTCAGCAGATCGCCTGCTGATCGATCCCGGATTTGGCTTTGGTAAGAATGATCGCCACAACCTGGAATTGCTGGCAGGACTCGACCAGTTCACAGTTCTTGGTCCGCCGATGCTGGTAGGCTTGTCCCGGAAACGCACGTTGGGCAATTTAACCAAGCGATCCCCCGGGAATCGGGTGGCCGCTGGCGTCGCTGCAGCGGTGCTGGCGGTCGTCAAAGGGGCCAGTATTGTGCGAACCCACGATGTCGCAGCCACCGTCGATGCATTAAAAGTTGTACAGGCTGTACGACAGGCAGGAATATAGGAATGAGCAGGAAATATTTCGGAACAGATGGTGTAAGGGGTACGGTCGGAAATGACCCAATGAGCGCCGAATTCGCGCTCCGGCTGGCCAGTGCTGCGGCACAGGTGCTTGTCCCCGAGGGCGGCAAGGTGCTCATTGGTAAGGACACGCGGGTCTCAGGTTACATGTTTGAGTCGGCACTCGAAGCCGGTTTTGTCGCAGCCGGGGTTGATGTGCTGCTGCTCGGGCCTTTGCCCACTCCTGGTATTGCGAACCTGACTCGGGATTTTAGCGCTGATCTCGGTGTTGTGATAAGCGCATCGCACAACCCGTTTGACGACAACGGCATCAAGTTCTTCGATGGGAGCGGCGCCAAGCTTTCCGATGATGTCGAACTTAGGATCGAGGGGCTCCTCAAAAAGCCTGCCATCACGCGTGAGTCCATCAACCTGGGACGGGCGGTCCGCATCGATACGGCGCTGGCGCGTTACCAGGAGTTTTGTCGGTCAACATTTCCCGCAGACATGGATCTGGACGGGATGAAGGTTGTCTTCGACGGTGCGAACGGAGCTGGATACAAGGTGGGTCCACGGACGCTCAATGAGCTGGGTGCAAACGTCATTAGTATCGGCTGCTCTCCGAATGGCAAAAACATCAACAAGGACTGCGGCTCCACGCATCCGGAGCTGTTGCAGAAAACAGTCGTTGCTGTAGAGGCGGCCGTAGGTGTCGCACTGGATGGTGACGGCGACCGCGTTGTGATGGTAGATGAGCAAGGTAAAGTCGTCGATGGCGATCAGTTGCTTTTTGTACTGGCTAGTGCGCGAAAGGCGAGTGGAGAGCTTAAGGGCCCAGTCGTCGGCACGGTGATGAGTAACCTTGGCCTCGAACATGCACTGGAAAAACAGGATATTTCTTTTCGCCGTGCGGCTGTCGGCGACCGTTACGTCCTGGAGGAATTGCGCGAATCGGGAGGTGTTATTGGTGGCGAGACGTCAGGGCATCTTATATGTTTGGACAAGACGACTACCGGGGACGGATTGGTCATCGCGCTGCAGGTGCTGGCTGTAATGCGCGAGACCGACAAGTCACTGTCTGCATTGACGGCCGGAATGCCTCGATATCCACAGCATATGCTGAATGTAGAGATTGCTGAACGGATCGATCCGCACGAGATTCCGGCGATCCGGAATGCCGTGAGTGATGCGGAAAACGAGCTGGACCGGTCCGGCAGGGTGGTTCTTCGGGCGTCGGGTACCGAGCCGGTCATTCGGGTCATGGTCGAGGGCGAGGACGAAAACCAGGTGCTGGCGCTCGCAAAGCGCCTGGCATCCATCGTAGCCGAATCAGCGACCTAAGGCTGCCGCAGGCCCGGAATCAGTCCGGGAGCAGGGGGTTTTCGCGTTGCGTTGGGCTAATAGCCCCGGTATCCTTGCGCGCCCTTTACGACTGACGGAGTTATATCATGCGTGGCTTCCTGGTCGCTGGAAACTGGAAAATGAATGGTAGCGTTGCGGCCAATGCCGAGCTCGTGAGTGGCATTATCGCGGGAGCGCCTTCGTTAGAGCATGTGGATCTGATGATCTGTCCGTCGTTTCCATACCTATCACAGGTGGGCGAGCAACTGGCAGGTAGCCGCGTCCAGCTGGGCGCCCAGACGGTTTCTGAGCATGCGTCCGGCGCCTATACCGGAGAAACCTCGGTGTCGATGCTGACTGAACTGGGTTGTAGTCATGTCATTGTGGGGCACTCGGAGCGGCGAGCTTTATATGGCGAGTCCAGCGCAGACGTGGCTGGGAAGTTCGCGGCGGCGCAAGCTGCCGGGTTGATCCCGGTCCTGTGTATCGGAGAGACTTTGGAGCAGCGTGAAGC
>JAQWSV010000170.1 GCA_029243005.1 Woeseiaceae bacterium | reverse complement strand
CGATCCTTCGTTCTCGAATCCGGAACTGATGGAAGTGAATCGTCCGGAATTCGCAGGCAACGTCTTCCTGAACTGGAGCTTCGGCGACCTGCTGGTCGGCTGGCAGTCTCAGTATTTGGGTGAGATGCTGTTTAGCGGCGTCGAATCTGAGACCTATATGACGCTTTACGGTCCGATCGCTCTTAACGAAGAATTCTGGCAGCACGATCTGAGCGCCAGCTATCTCGTTACTGACGAGGTGATGATATACGGTGGTATCAAGAATGTGACCGATGAACAGCCGTTCATCACGGAAAATGCCTTCCCGGCAAGTCCGCGTGGCACGTTCTACTTCATCGGCGTCGACTGGTCTATGTAAGATCAACGTCTGAAGACGTATTAGAGGCCGGGCTAGTCCCGGCCTCTTTTTTTCTGATTATAGAAATCGCTCAACGCGGAAATCATCGAGCGGCGATACCCGCACCCCGTCCAGGATCTCCATAGCTGCAAAGTGGCCAATGATGGGGGCAAGCGTAACGCCCGAGTGCATGGAGGCGAGATAGACCCGTGGTGTATCCGGCACATGGCCCACTGTAGGCAGCCCATCCAGCGGTAACGGACGCCAGCCCACGCCTACACTTTCAACTTCGGCATTCGCCAGTGAATTGACGTATCGACTGGCGGTGTCGATGATCCGCTCTGCGTGGTCGGCTGCCAGTTCTGCAGTCGGGTAGGCATTTGGTAGACCCGTCAGCAGCAGGTTGTGCTGTTCCGTCTGCGGCGCACCGGCTTTTTCACCTATCAGGACCCGTCCGTCGGAGAGTTGCTGAAAGTGTGAATCCGTGGTGTAGCAAACCGTATTCAACAAGCGGTCCATCGGGCAGGTCGTAACGATGATGCCAGGGGTCGCCGGACGGATGAGGTCTGTGCCGAGACCGATCATGCCGGCGATGTCATTGGCACCGACGCCGGCGGCAACGACAACGAGGTCGGCATTGAATTCGCCGACATCCGTCGTGACCGTGATGCTGTCAGGCCCTTCATCCACGCTGCTGACGTTGGCTGGTGCGATGATCGAGCCGCCGTGCCAAGCATGACCGTCGATCAATGCGCGGGTCGTACCGGCCGGATCGACGGCACCGTCGCGCGAACAAAACGCGGCTTTCCAGTTTCCCATGAGGTCCAGTCCAGGTTCGATTTCGGCGACCTGAGCCGCGTCCACCATCCATGCTGGCGCACCCTGTACCTGAATTAGCTGAATACCGGCCGAGACCTCCTGTTCCTGCTCTGTCGAGTGATACCACTCGAGACTGCCGCCCCAGTGAATTGGTATCTCCAGATCGTCGGCAAGTCGGTGATATTCGTTCAGCGACTGTGTGCGGAGCTGGAAGTAGCTGTCGGGCATGTCGAAGTACGATGCGTTTATCCAGGCAAAGGAGTTGCCCGAGGCCTGTGCAGCAGGCCCGATTTTATCAAGGACTAGGACCTCACAGCCGCGCTTCGAGAGTTTATAGGCGATCGAGGCACCAACGATGCCGGCACCGATGACTATCGCTTTGTCGACGGAGAACGACGTGCCCTCGCCGAGAGCCATGCGATAAGGCGCCGTGGTTGCAGCAAGACCCGCAGCAGCGGTCGCTTGTATGAAAGTGCGTCGTTTCATCGATTAGAACCCGTGGCCGATCTCGGTTACTGGACCGAATGCTGCACGCTCGGAATACCAGACGCCCCCATCCTTGATGACGATGTCCACGTAGTCGAGGACCTCGATATTCCTGAGTGGGTCGCCATTGACGATGATAATATCGGCCAGCTTGCCGGGCTCGATGGTCCCCAGTTCGTCGAACTGGCCGAGAATCTCGGCATTCGTTTTGGTCGCGGCCGAAATCACCTGGATCGGTGTCATGCCGCTGTCGACGAGTGCAGACATTTCCCGCCACATCGCCTCATCGTGCATGTTGAGTGGGCTTGCCGCATCCGTACCGACGCCCATATAGGCACCTGCCTCGATGAACTGTCGTGCGGCAATTGTCGAGTTACGCGTTTCCTGCCCGATGTCATGGTAGTAGGACAGGCGATGATAGTTGTCGAATGACGCGATAAACGACTCGTAGATATCGGGTGGCATATCGTTGCGGTAAACCGGGTCATACAGTTTTTCCGGAAATGCGTTGGTAGCCGGGTATACCCAGATACGATGGGCGATGGTCTGCACGATCGGAATATTCTTGTGAGCGATTTCTGAAAGCAGCGCATCGTCGTAGGGTGGATTGCGTGCGGAACCGACATGTTGAAATACGTCGACGCCGGCATCGATCGCCATGCGAATCGCATCGGGATCGTACAGGTGAGCATGTACCTTGGTACCAGCCTTGTGCGCTTCTTCGACGACAGCGCGATAGTCGCCTTCAGTAAGTCCGACCCAGACTTTGATGACGTCGACACCGCGCTCAATGAGCTCTCTTGTCTTCCGCGCCGCATCGCGGGGTGAGTCGATCACGATTTCGTATTCGTCTGGGACGGTATCGTAGTCCAGTCGCGTAATCCACGGGCCGGACAGCGTGAGTCGCGGCCCGGGGATTTCGCCGCGCCGTACGCGCTCACGGAAATCGAAGGCTTGGAAGGGTGCGCCGAGATCCAGGCCACTCGTGACGCCGGCACGCATCATCTGTTTGGCGGCGATCTCCATGAAGCGGCCAAGGTTGTCCATGTCGCCAATGAGTTCGTAGTAATCCTCGTAGGACCCGTGGCCAATCAGGTCGATGTGCATGTGCGCATCGATCAGCCCGGGCATCACTGTGCGACCGCCCGCATCGATGACGACGGCGTTGTCCGGAATTTCCGTATTGTGCTTTTGTCCGACGGCCGTGATGCGACCATCCTCGAAAACGACGACCGAATGATGAATCGGAGCCGCTTCGTAACCGTCCAGCAATTTGCCACCGACAATCGCCACCGGTACGCCTGGACGCAAGTTTTCCTGCGCAAAACCAGCCGGTGCGACAAAAAGGACGGCAATCAGCCATAGTCGGAAATGCATGTCTTCAGTCCCCCGTTGTTTATTGACATTGTAGCGGTTGGCTGCGGCGACAGTGGGTGATTTTGAGCCATTAATATGAACAATCAGGCAGCGATTGTGTTGTTGGCGATCTCGGAGGCGTTATCTCCGGCGGTCCTGATGTCCAGAACATGGTCAATGGTGTAACCGTGTTGCTAAACGCCGTGCTGGCCATCGAAACAGCGAGCTCGAATAGGATTCGCGGCCCACGCTTGCGCACAAACGGTTATCATGGCCGGATGACGTTTAGGGAAGAATAATGACCACACCAAGAACGCCGAGCGTCGGACACGCGCTCATCCCTGTATTGTCGCTCGTCTTCATGCTGTACTGGTCTGTACAGTTATTTTCGGATTCATCGTCCTCCGGCCCGAATCAAATCGTACTGACACTGGCTGCCGCCATCGCGGCGATCGTCGGGATTCGTCTCGGACATCGATGGATTGATCTTCAAAAAGCCATCGTCGCCGGTATCGGCACAGCGATGGGCGCCATCCTGATCCTGTTGTCAGTGGGTGGGCTTATCGGCACCTGGCTGATGGCCGGCACAGTTCCATCATTGATTTACTATGGTCTGGAGTTGTTGAGTCCGCAGTGGTTTTTTGTAGCAACCTGTTTGATATGCGCGATTGCTGCACTGGCGACTGGCAGTTCCTGGACCGTGGCGGGTACCCTGGGCGTCGCGTTGATCGGCGTATCGATGGGTCTTGGACTGAATCCTGCAATCGCGGCGGGTGCGATCATTTCCGGCGCTTACTTTGGCGACAAGATGTCGCCCTTATCCGATACCACTAACTTGGCCCCGGCAGTGGTCCATACGGATATATTTACGCACATTCGTCACATGGCCTGGACGACAGGGCCATCGTTTACGATTGCGTTGATCCTGTTTGCTGGCATCGGACTAGGAACGGAGGCCGCCGGTGATGCCTCGTCTCTTGAACTCCTGAGGGCAACGCTCGACGAGAGCTTCAATATCACGGCTATCGCACTATTGCCGCTCGTGGTCGTGCTCTACATGGCCTACAAGAAAATCCCGCCGCTACCTACGATCCTGTTCGGCGCATTGTTTGGTGCTGTACTTGCTATGTTTCTTCAACCGGAAGCCGTTCTGTCGATGGCCGGTACCACTGACCTGGGTACGACGCTTGCCATGATTAAAGGCGCGTGGCTCGTGCTTGCTGATGGCTATGTTTCGATGACCGGTGTCGCTGCGGTTGATGACCTGTTAACGCGCGGCGGCATGTCGAGCATGCTGGTGACGATCTGGTTGGTTCTTTCTGCGTTGTCGTTTGGTGCGGTCCTCGAACACACGGGTATGCTCAATCGACTCATAGAGAGTGCCTTGAGGCGGGCGAAATCTGTGGGCTCGCTGGTGACGACGGTGATTTTCAGTTGCATCGGCATCAACGTCGTTGCCGCTGATCAGTACATTGCGATCGTCTTACCCGGCAAGATGTATCGGGCTGAGTTCGAGAAGCGCGGTCTAGATCCTAAGAATCTCTCGCGGGTAATCGAAGATTCCGGCACGCTCACTTCCCCGCTCGTACCCTGGAATACTTGTGGTGCCTATATGGCGGCGACGCTGGGCGTAGCAACGCTTGCCTACCTGCCGTTCGCCTTTTTTAACCTGATCAACCCGTTGGTCTCAATGTTCTACGGAATTACCGGTTTCACCATGGTGAAGATCGGCGAAGACGAAGATGCAGCGGACGTAACTGCTACGATGGCGTAGGGCAGGTATCACGAACCAGTGGAAAGTTTTGCCGCAAAAAACAGCACAGCTTTGATCAGCGCAGCGGCGATTGTCGTCATCGTCTTCGGAATGCAGGCTGCGAGTGCACTGCTGGTGCCATTCCTGCTCGCTGTGTTCTTCGCAATGATCGCGATACGACCCATGTTGTGGCTGCAGTCCCACAGAGTGCCGTCTGCACTTGCGGCATTAATCATCGTGATCGCGATGATGCTGATTCTGGGCCTGGTCGCGGGAATTCTCGGCAACTCGATAGCCGACTTTACGGCGCAGTTGCCTAACTACCAGGCTCGCCTCGAATCGATTGTGACGAGCACGGGCGACTTCATCGAAAGTTTGCTCGGTGAAGAAACTGATGTCGAGAATTTGACGGACCTGGTCGATCCTGGTTTTGCGATGGGCTTTGCCGCCAATATCCTGACCAGTCTGCAGGGCGTCCTGACCAACACCTTTCTGATTCTTTTCGCGATGGTGTTCATCCTGCTTGAGGCAGCGAGCATGGGCATCAAGGCGAATGCTGCCTTTGGTGAAGGTACCGGTGTTTTCGACAGGACCCGCGAATTCTTGCACAACCTTGGACGTTACCTGGGTATCAAAACCATCGTCAGCCTGGCCACCGGTTTTTGTACATGCATACTCGCGCTTGTCGTTGGCTTGGACTTTCCGCTCCTTTGGGGAATGTTGGCGTTCCTTTTCAACTACGTGCCGACGATTGGTTCGATCATTGCTGCTGTGCCGGCAGTATTGCTGGCATTGATCCAGCTCGGCGTGCCTGAAGCGACGACGACCGCGATCGGCTTTCTCAGTATCAATGTCATTTTCGGAAACATCGTCGAACCTCGCCTGATGGGCTACGGCGTCGGCATCTCGCCGTTGGTCGTATTCCTAAGCCTGGTACTGTGGGGCTGGATTTTTGGCCCGGTCGGCATGTTGTTGTCGGTGCCACTAACGATGACCGTCAAAATGGCCTTGGAGGCCAACGAAGATACGCGCTGGATCGCGATCCTGATCGGTTCAGAACGGGATGCCGAATACGCGCTCGCGCAACGTGCACAGGACGAAGAAAACGCGTAATAATAGGGCCGGTTTCCTCTCCCAGTAACCCGTCCAGGATTGGATCTTGCAATCGGTCTTCTACCGCGATCCAGGCAGCACTTATCCGACTGCGGTCGGCGCAAGTGGCATGTACATACATGACGCGGATGGAAATCAGTATCTGGATATGAGTGGTGGCGCAGCTGTATCTTCCGTCGGTCACGCGCATCCGATGGTCGTTGAGGCAATTGCTGAGCAGGCCGGCACTTTACCGTTTGCGCACACAGCGTTCTTCACAAACGAACCGCAGGAGATTCTAGCTGAAAAGCTCGCCGCTCGTTTCGGCGAGGAAGGCTCAAGGGTGTGGTTTACTGCCGGCGGCTCGGAGTCCAATGAGACTGCCCTGAAGATCGCCTGGCAATACTGGCGAGCCAGGGGATCGCCTCAGAAGACGATCGTCATCAGCCGACAATTCAGCTACCACGGCGGTACCCTCGGAGCGACATCGATCAGCGGCAGCATCTTCCGGCGCAGGCCCTACGAGGCGGTACTGCACGACTGGCCACGTATTGCGCCGTGTTACGCCTACCGGC
>JAQWSV010000169.1 GCA_029243005.1 Woeseiaceae bacterium | reverse complement strand
GAACGCATCCAGGTCATTAACGAGGGCAATACGATGGTTACCGAGTACATCATGACCGACCCTGAACACTGGGAAGGCGAGTGGCGCCATATCAAGTTCCGCGATCGCATGCTGCGTTCTGACGTCAGAGAAGCGAACTGCCTGCCTGCGGACAACGACCTTCTGCCGGGAATGTAAACCCGATGCTTGGAGCGTAATTATGCAAAAAGGGACCCTGCTGAGTTTTGTCGCGACTTTCCTGGTTATTGCTGTTCTGCCAGCCAATGCGCATCACTCACACGCTAGTCTGAACAGGGATGATGTCAGGCTCTACCAAGGCAGGGTCGCAAAGTACAGCTGGACGATGCCACATGTGTTTCTGCAGATCGATGCGCCGGATGCTGACGGCAACATTGTCCAGTACACAGTTGAACTGCAACATCCGCCGGCCATGGCGCGTCTGGGTTGGGCCAAAGATACCTGGAAGCAGGGTGATCGCATTACGTGGCAAGGTCCGCACGACAGGGATCTCAATCGCTATTACACTGGAATGAGCTGGGCGGAGAAGGGTGATGGTGCGCGTCTCAGCACGGATCGGCGTTCTGCTGCTGTGGTCGAGAACAACGCGGTACCCTCGACCGATTTCACCGGTCTGTGGAAACGATCCGATGAAGGTGGCTTCAATCCGCACTACAAACCGCCCAAGGGCTGGCCATTCTCGGCCAAGGGGCAGGAAATCGTTGATAATTTTCACGAGGACCAGAACCCGATGGTCACTTGCGGCAACCCCGGCCCGCCGAAGATGATGATCGTGCCTTACCCGATGGTATTGATGCGCCCGGACGAAAATACGGTTGTCATCGAACGTGAACTCATGAAGGAAAAGCGTTACGTCTACCTCAACGGCACCGGCCCGGAGATGGGTGCGCCCTCCAGACTCGGCTATTCCACGGGGAAGTTTGAAGGCAATTCGCTGATCGTTGAGACGACTCACTTCATTGACGACCCGTGGGGCTCCCACACGGGCGTGGATTCTAGTTCAGAGAAACACCTTGTCGAGAAGTTCACGATGTCGGATGACGGCCTGTTCCTGCATGCGGATATCACCTTGACAGACCCGGTCTACCTGTCAAAGCCGCACACGTTCAAGCATCGCTGGGAAAAACTCTCCGACCGGCCGGTCATCCAGGCGCCATGCACGATGGAAGCCGCGCGGCTCTATCTCGAAGCGGGATACGGACAGAACTAAGAAACCGGTCAGAGCTCGGCTCTTACCCCTTAAGTAGTATTTTCAGGACTCGTGTTTCTGTTCTCAATAGTATGACAGCACCCGGTTGTACCCGGCGATGTAGTCCTTGCCATCTTAGTTCAGTTGGGAATGATGTGGCGACGCGACTGAACAGATTGCTGACAACAGGCGGCGGTCAGAATTCGGACACTTAATCCATAGCTTTACATGCGTCTTTTCGATCGTTCGAAATACATATCGAGTTTGCCCTCGTTATACATCTGCCGATAAAAAGAATCGGGGTCGCACTCGTAGGGATATATCTCGATGCCGGGATCACGTACCCAGTGGCGACGGCGTATCGGTGGTCGCTCGTAGTTTTCGGGGTCATGTAACGTAATGACGCCGTCCAGTCGCTGGCCGTCTTCGCTGAGTGTATAGACCTCATGCATCATCGCGTTTCCTGAAACAGGCTCGCCGCGAAAGTCTCGTACATTGGGCATCATGTTCGTGGTCTCAACCACGAGCGCGTCGCCCTCCCAGCGTCCGAGGGAGAAACCCATGCCGGAGGGTGGATAAAATTCGGGACGCTCACGCTCTTCCAGGTGAATTCGACGGACTTCGCTATCGACTTCGTACAGGAAGGTCAGTCGATTCTGCGTGTCGAGCACCTCGAACGGGTAAGCACCCCAGGCCACCATTGCGACGATGCCGGGTGAGATGCAACGCACCCCGGGCTGGTCATAATGCATCACGTAGCCCGCGTGCCACTCCTTAGCGGCAGCGGTCAGGTCCATCGAATACTTGCGAATGTCGACACCAGGGCCGGGTTTCCAGATACCGGATAAGTCGAAGGGATCCGATTCGTTCGAGCGTGCAGGAGGGTCGTACGGTGCGCCCACCCAGGTCCCGGGTCCCAGCAGCGGGGTCGCGTCCGCGTGGATGGTGTAGCTGCCCGTAATCTGGCCATTCTCGAAAATGCCATCCAGTCGCATGATAAACGTGAAGCCGCGAATATCACGCGAATCCACATCGACGACGATTCGATCGCCATCGATCGTCACGGGCGCCGGCCCGCCCTCGGCCCAGGCCTTCCATTCGTCGCCATGGCGTTCGACTTCGAGTACACCCATTAACGGCGCACCATCGGTCGCGATATCGATGAACCAGTCACCTTCAAACGCGGGGTTCGCGAGCGCCTGATGACCCAACAATGACAGTAACGCTGTCAGCGTTAGCGCGCGCATGGATCAGTAGTCCTCGCTGAGCTTCGTGCCACCGGCAAGCTCGATCCAGATAATGGACAGGAGTTTGCGGCCGTCACGGCCCAGGTGACCATGAACCGTGATGCGGTCGCCTTCCTGAATCGTTCTGGGTGTCCAGCCACGCCGGATCAGGCTGGTAGGGCTTGCACCACGGACATCCCAATTGACGATTTCACCATCCTCGGTCTGGGCCTGAATGTAGTAACGAACGTGCGGATTCTTGAACCAGACTTCGGTCACCGTGCCTTCGATAGTATCCGTCTGGTCTTCCAGGAATTCGACTGCAAATGAATGATGCGCCCTCGCCACGAGAGCGGCTATCATCGCAATTGCCACAATCAGGATTCGGTTAAGCGTCATTTTCTCCCCCTGCGTCCACTAGACAGTTATGTGTTTCAGTTTATTGCCGGCGACACTGGTGTCGTCGAGTAGCGTACGTCGTCGTCGGACCACCACCAGAACGCTGGTAATGGCACCTGTTCCGGCCATTGCTGTTCCAATGTATCGCCGTCATACAGGCGGCCGTCCTTGATGACCCGATCGATTTTATTGGCGTTTCGTATGGTCTCAAGCGGATTGGCATCGAGGATGACCATGTCAGCGAGCTTACCGGCTTCGAGCGAGCCCAGGTCTTGCTCGACACCGATAATTCTTGCGCCGTCGATCGTGGCTGCGCGCAGGACTTCGACCGGTGTCATGCCGCCCATTTCGTACGTCCACATCTCCCAGTGATAACCGAGTCCCTGCAGTTCACCGTGGCCCCCGACACCGACCAGCCCGCCGGCACGCTGGATTTTAGCGGCCTGCGCGGCGGCGTGCCGGAAATCGTATTCTTGGTTGCGCTGCCAGCCGCCCCGACGCTGTGTCAATTCGTCTAGCCGGTTATGCGGATAGAAGCGCTGCAACTTTTCATCGTCATGCACCTCCGTACGCGCGAAGAAGTAATTCACGGCGCTATAGGCGTTGTACTGCACCAACAGTGTCGGCGTGTACGCAGTCTTTGTCCGCGCGTACAGCTCGACAACGTCCTTGAAGAAAGGCGAGTCGGGCAAGGTATGTTCATTGCCATGCATGCCATCAATCGCATGCGTCAGGTTCAGTTTCTGATCCCCGCCACCTTCGGTTGTCGGCATCAGGCCCAGCTTCTTGCTTGCCTGAACGATCCATTGTCGCTGTTTGCGATTACCGGCGATGTAAGACTTGATATTCGCTGTGTGATAGTGATCAGCATAGCGGCGCAGGTAAGAGTACGCTGCGTTGTAGGACTGGAAGTCCGTGTCGCCGAACACGCCGCGCGCCGTCATGAAGGCGCGCTGGCCAATCGACTGCCCCGTCTCGACCATATCCCGATAAGCGAGGTAGTCATTTGACGCGGTCTGCACATCGAGGCCGGCTGTTACACCATAGGCGAGATTGGCGACCAGTGACCAGTTGTGCGGCTCTAGGACATCACCCGTTCTGAATTCCCAGTGCGCATGCGTGTCCAGGAAACCGGGTACGACATATTTGCCGGTGACATCTACCGTCGTTACATCGTCCGGCACTGACAACGTGCCACTGGCGCCGATGGACGCGATACGGTTGTCGGTAATAAGGATGTCCATGTTGTCGGCAACGACGTTCATTGACTCTATCGACGCTCCAGCCATCGAAATGAGGTTTGTGCCGGTTAACAACAGGGAACCGCGCGGCGTGTTTCGGGGTGCGACGACATTCACTGCGATCGCCGTCACTGAGTCATGCTCGTCCTCCGGCACGAAAGGCTCGGCGGCCCCGTTCTCATCATCGCCTGCATCCTCGTCCTCATCGCCTTCCTTGCGAAACTCAATACTGTCGAAGGGTCGGCTGTAAAACGTGTTACCAATCGCCCACCAGATTTCCTCTCCGTCAGCAGACCAGCCCAGGTAATCCGCGCCGACGTCGGTTAATTGCGAGACAGGCAGTGCACCGCCACGCAGGTTAACCGTCGCCGCCTTGGCGCCGAACTGGCTCGTTGCGATAGCCCAGACCTGCTTGTTCGCAAAGGCAAGCGCATGACGCCCGTCTGGGCTGATATAGACAGCTTCCGCCTTGGGCGGCTCGTCGCCGCGCCGGTTGCCCCTAGGTGCATTGACGGCGAGTTCGTCACGCCGATCGGCACCGTCGAGCTGAATGGAGAAAAGTCCTTTTTCATCTGTGAGATAAACCCGGTTATCGGCCACGCCAAAGTGCGGGAAACGCGCGCTATTGGCGGACGCGACAACGGTCTGTGAGCCGCCAACGACCGGAAGGGATACCAGTTCCAGCGGCACGCGCAGCCCGCCAAACTCGCTGAAAGTCTGGTTGCGCATAAATTCATTGCCGCGCATCGCCAGTAAGGTCTCGCCGTCCGGGCTGTACACGAGATCGGTATAGAACGCCGCGATGTCGGTCAGTTGCTGCGGTCTGCCGCTGCCATTCGAGCGCATTCGCCAGACGTGTCCGCCGGATTCGATCGACCACGTGACATAGGCGATCCAGCGTCCGTCCGGTGACCAAGCTGGCTTGAATTCCCAGGCATCACTGTCCGTCAACCGCTCCGGCTCCGCGCCAGCATCCGCGTCCATGACATAGATTTTGGTCAGGACTGACGCGGCAATCCTGTCGCCGGCCGGCGAAGGCCGCGGGTCCTGGATGAGTGTTGCCGTGAGGTTTCCTTGCGGCACGCGGTAAGGCGCTGTCAGATCCGGCCCGATGTCGAGTTCGACGTCGGCTGTAAAGGGAATCTCGGCGCGCTCTCCAGTCGCGACATCGATACGCCAGATCTTACCTTCGGCACTGAGAACAATGGACTCACCGTCAGGTGTGAAGGTATAGCCGGGTAACACGTCCCTGCTGGGTGGCCTGAAGTTCTCCTGAGCATCTCTTTGAATGGGGTAGGTCAGCCATCGATCGGCGCCGGTATCGAGATTGCGAATGCGCAGGCCGGTCTTTGTTTCAAAACGGGTACCGTAAACGAGCGATGCACCGTCCGGTGAGAGGGCCGGTCGATAACCGCCACCTTCCCCCTGGGTGACCTGGTCGATTGTTCCGGTTGCCAGGTTATAGCGACTGATCTGTGCTGCCGGAAAATTGCGAGCCGGACCGTTGCTATTCTCTCGCTTCGCGACATACAGGTACTTGCCGTCGTTAGAGGGTGCCGCGCCCACGCCCCAGAATTTCTCGTCATTACTACTGCCGGACAAGGTCACGCCGGAACCGCCGTCAACGTGATACATGATCATCTGCACCTGTTCGGCTGTTTTTGTCACGACGATGTAATTGCCGTCGGCCGACCAGGCCGGTGAGATGATGCCCCAGTGTTTTTCGTCCGATATCTTGCGTGCGTCACTGCCATCGATTTTCGCAATCCAGAGATTGTTCGAGCCGTTACGATCGCTGACGAAGGCAATCATGCTTCCGTCCGGCGATACAACCGGCTGGCTGTCGAAGCCTGGACCGGAGGTGATTCGTGTTGCCTGACCGCCGGCCAGGGGCAAGGTGTAGAGATCTCCCAGCAGGTCGAACAAGAGCGTTTGGCCATCCGGTGTGATGTCGATAGACAGCCAGGATCCTTCATCTGTCGAAAACGCCAGCGTCTCGGTGCCGCCCTCGAGCGGCAGGTCGGGCGCTTTGTCGTCATCGGCAGCGAACAGGACCACCGGGCTAAAGAGCAGCGCAGAAAAAGCAGCGATATTGACGATCGTCGAATGAAGTCGATTCATGGGCACATCCGTATTTGTTGTTATTTGGGCCAGGTTCGTATCGCTACATTGTAGCGTTCAGAATTGATTCCGGCATCAGCGCCATGAAAAGCCATACAGAAGACTTTGCTACAGTGACCGGTCGAGATCACGAAAGCCGAGACGGACCCAGCCGAGCGGAGCGAACGGACTGAGTTCGCGACACAGCGCAACTAAGGGCACGGTTTCCCGTCCGATGGCCCTTCCTTGCTTTACGTCTTCGCTCACCGACCTACTGCCGGTTGAAACGGGTCGGTAATCCAATAGTCAATTACCGAATTAGCGGCTACCTGAAAACCTTGTCAAAACCGGTACTGCTCGTCGTCGTCAGCGTGTCGCCAACCCGATCTACAAAGAATGCCGCGATTCTGTTTTTTTCGGCCGCCTCGAGGCCCCGCTCGGTGCCCATTACCAGGAGTGCCGTGGCCCAGGCGTCTGCCTCCATTGTCGAGTCAGCGACAACCGATACGGAAACGGTGTTGTGGCGGACTGGAAGTCCACTGGCAGGGTCGATCACGTGTGAATAGCGTACTTCGTCAACTTCGTAATAATTCCGGTAGTTACCTGACGTCGCGATGCCTTGTGAGTACAGACGAACAACATCCAGGGGGCGGGTATTCGGCATGCCTGGCGTTTCGATTGCAATTCTCCACCCCGGGCTGCGATTGCTGCGCAGGGCAGCGACTTCCCCGCCAATCTCGACCAGTGCGGCGTAAATGTCAGCCTGGTTCAATAGCATGCGAATCTCATCGGCAGCAAACCCTTTGACGTAACCGGACAGGTCTATGGACACATTGCCGTGCTTTCGGACTTGCTGATTTTCGCAATCCACCTGCACCCGGCGGTAGCCTGTGTCGGCAATGGCGGCCTTAATCGCTGACTGATCCGGCAAGCTCTTCGGGTCCTCATAGTCATCGAATCCCCACAAAGTGACGAGATAGCCAACCGTCGGA
>JAQWSV010000143.1 GCA_029243005.1 Woeseiaceae bacterium | reverse complement strand
GCCAATCTGCCGTTGTCGTTTTCCGCCTTCGCAGAAACCTTGCTGAATTCCAATACTGTCAACGTTGAAGAGCTGGCTGCACTGCCATACATGGACACGATCCTAGCCGAGATGATCCTCGAGAAGCGGCCCTACCCGTCCATCAGCGTGATGAACGACATGTTGCTGGTGGAGCTAAACGAAACGCAGCTCGAGAAGCTCTATGCGCACGTCTTCATCCCGATCAAACTCAACGTAGGCCGAATCGCGATACCGTGATACTTTGGAATATACCTAGCCTGAATAATGCAGCAGTTGATACTATTGCCGGCCCATTGGACGGCCTAACAAGAATAACGACTGTGACCGCCACCCCGCTTGATTCTGATCGTACCGTCGCCCGCTGGCTGCTGGCTTGCTGCGCCCTCGTTTTTGCGATGGTCGTACTGGGCGGCGTAACCCGCCTGACAGGATCCGGCCTATCGATGGTTGACTGGCAACCTGTTACGGGAATACTTCCGCCGCTCAGCGATGAGGCTTGGCAATCAACTTTTGAGATGTATCAACAGACGCCCGAATTCCAGAAAGTGAATTCGAGCATGGACGTTAATGATTTCAAGGGTATTTTCTGGCTCGAATATCTGCACCGACTGCTCGGCAGAACTATCGGTGTTGTGTTCCTGTTGCCTTTCCTGTTCTTCACCTGGCGTGGCTACATCCGCCGCAACGAATGGCCAAAGTACACCGCGATGTTCGTGCTCGGCGGTCTGCAGGGCGTGCTCGGCTGGTACATGGTCAAGAGCGGCCTGGTCGATAATCCGGCTGTCAGCCAGTACCGGTTGACCGCACACTTGATGGCGGCGTTCCTAATATACGCCTGCATGTTCTGGGTGGCGATGTCGCTCCTTTATCCAACACCCACCGGCACCGAGCGACACCCCTGGTATGGCAAGACGCTGGCGCTGACCACCCTGATTACGATCACCATCATATCGGGTGGGTTCGTTGCGGGCCTGAAGGCCGGCAAGATCTATAACACCTTCCCCATGATGGGCGACTACTGGATTCCGCCGGGCATCATGGCGTTTGAGCCATGGTGGCGAAACTTTTTCGATAATCTCGCTACGGTCCAGTTCGATCACCGGGTACTGGCGATAATCACGTTCCTGCTCACCACCCTCTACTGGGCACGTCTGCCGCGCAGTAACCTGCCGGCGCGCGCTGCCAAGGGTGTCATCGCACTCCTGCATACAGCGGCCCTGCAGGTCATACTGGGTATTGCAACCCTGCTGCTCGTCGTACCGATCTCGCTCGCAGCGATGCACCAAGCGGTCGCGATGGTGCTCTTTACGGTTGCCATCTTCCTCTGTCACGCGTTGAAGCGCGGCTAGGTTTATTCGAAGCGATCTATGACCAGACTTGTATCCCTCGTGGTCCTCGTGTCGATCATCCCTCGCCTTGTATGACCCATTTGCTGCTCGGCATTGAGTGAATCATTCACCATTGCTCCAACATGCGTTTAGATGCAATCCGCGCCGTGTGAACTCGCCGTTCTATCTGCTATTTGTGTTGCACTTCGTCGGCCTCGTCGCTGTTGACGATCAGAAAATCCGGGTAACACCGAGCGGCTGATTACTGCTGCAAAGCATCGCCATAGTCTTCAACCACCATCTCGCCAGCGCCACAAACGACGGTCGTTTTTCAAAAGCAATCTGATAGACTCCGGCCCCTTGTAAGCTACCTGTCGCAGTGTTTCACGATGTGGACGCCCGCGACAGCCAACAATAAAGACCCAAGATATGAGCAAGGTACCATCGGACATCGAAATCGCACAGGCTGCGAACAAAAAACCCATCAGTGAAGTTGCGGCGAAGCTCGGTTTGACACCGGATGACATCATTCCGTTCGGCCACGACAAAGCCAAGATCAGCTACGACTTTCTGAAAGGCCTGGACAACCGGGAAGACGGCAAACTGATCCTCGTGACCGCGATTTCTCCGACGCCAGCCGGTGAAGGCAAAACAACTACCACGGTCGGTCTCGGAGACGGCCTGAACGCGATTGGTAAGAATGCGGTTATGTGTCTTCGCGAACCGAGCCTCGGACCTTGTTTCGGCATGAAGGGCGGCGCGGCCGGAGGCGGTTACGCGCAGGTCGTCCCGATGACCGACATCAACCTGCATTTCACAGGCGACTTTCACGCGATCGGCGCGGCACACAACCTGTTATCCGCGCTCATCGACAATCACATGCACTGGGACAACCAGTTGAACATCGATCCACGTCAAGTGACCTGGCGCCGGGTGCTCGATATGAACGAACGCGCATTGAGAACGATCACGTCCGGACTGGGCGGCTACCATAACGGCGTCGTTCGCGAAGCCGGATTCGATATCACCGTCGCGTCGGAAATCATGGCCTGCTTCTGCCTGGCAACCGATCTCGAAGATTTGCGCAACCGCATTGGCAATATTACGATCGGCTATACGCGTGACAAGAAGCCGGTGCAGGCGCGTGCACTTAAAGCGGAAGGCTCTATGACCGCCCTGCTCCGCGATGCATTGCAACCCAACCTTGTCCAAACACTGGAAAACAACCCGGCACTGATGCATGGCGGACCGTTTGCGAACATCGCACATGGTTGTAACTCCGTCATTGCGACACAAACTGCCCTCAAACTTGCAGACTATGTCGTCACGGAAGCTGGGTTTGGTGCAGATCTCGGCGCCGAGAAATTCCTCGACATCAAATGCCGCAAGGCAGACCTCAAACCGGATGGCGTAGTCCTTGTTGCAACTACCAAGGCACTGAAGATGCACGGCGGTGTGGCAAAGAGTGATTTGAAAGGTGAGAACGTCGATGCCATCAAGAAAGGCTGTGAGAATCTTGGCCGCCATATACGTAACCTCGAACAATTTGGGGTACCGGTGACGGTCGCCATCAACCACTTCATTACAGACACCGATGCAGAGCATGCAGCTATTCGGGAATACTGTGCGCAGTTCAATGTGGAATGCACCGTGTCTTCTCACTGGGAGCTGGGTGGTAAAGGTGCGACCGATCTCGCACAGGCTGTCGTCGATATGGTCGACAAGCAAGCGTCGCAGTTCCGACCACTCTACGAAGACGACATGCCGCTGTGGGACAAGGTCCGTACAATCGCTCGCAATATCTATGGCGCCGAAGACATCATTGCGGATAAGAAAGTTCGCCAACAGTTTGCTGACTTTGAAGAAGCCGGCTACCGAAACTACCCGATCTGCATGGCGAAAACTCAGTACAGCTTCTCGACGGATCCGCAATTGATGGGCGCGCCTTCCGGGCACGACATACCCATCCGTGAGATCCGCCTGGCGACCGGTGCCGAGTTTCTCGTCGTGATCTGTGGGGCTATCATGACGATGCCAGGACTCCCCCGGGTGCCAGCTGCCGAAGGCATCGACGTCACAAATGAAGGTCGAATTACGGGCCTCTTCTAATTCCAGCACCGGCGCTCGGCGCAGACCCAGTGGTACAGGGGGAAACTATGAAGTACGCAAAACTCTTTGTGGCGTGGGCATTCCTTGCGATCGCGATCAATGCGCAGGCATCCGGCGAAGCGCAAAAACGCTGGGAGCGGATGAACCAAATTCGCCAGGACAAGTTCGATCTGGTGTTGCCCGAAGTCATGCGGGAAAACAATGTCGACATGTGGATAACAGTCAACCGGGAGGGTTTTGACGATCCATTGACCGAGGACTTTGGTAAGGGCTATGTCGGGTCATATGGCTACTATGTTTTCACAAATCGAGGCGACGGGCGCATCGAACGAGCCATCCTGGGTATCGGCACGGCCCTGGTCGAGGACAACGGTGCATATGACATCATCGGCAGCGCTGACGAAATCAAGGCCTTTGTCGAGGAACGCGACCCCCAATCCATTGCGCTGAACTACGCACGAAATATAGGCGCTGCAGACGGGCTGAGCTACACGAGTTACCAGAAGCTGTTCGAAGAACTGGGTACCACTTATGCGGAGCGCTTCGTTTCTGCCGAAAAGCTGGCGTCAGATTTTCGCTCGCGACGCGTCGCAACTGAAATCGCCGCTTTTGCCTGGGCCGGGGAAATGTCCCGCAATATCGCCGAACGCGCCTTCTCCAATGAAGTGATTACGCCGGGCCAGACAACGCTGGTGGACGTTGCCTGGTGGATGCGTGAACAGCAATTCGAAAACAACCTGGGCACATCGTTCGGCATGCCGTCTGTATACATTACCGGCCCGGACGGATTTGTCGCATTGTCCAACGATCATGTCATCCAGCGCGGTGATTTTCTCGCCATCGACTGGGGTGTTGGCTACCTGAACTTTTTTACGGACATCAAGCGGCACGCATATGTTCTGCGTGACGGTGAAACGCATTTGCCGGACAGCATGCAAAAGGCCTTCGACAATGGCCGCGCTGTTCGCGACATCCTGAAAAATAATATCAAAGTAGGTCGCACTGCAGCAGACACTTACGATCTGCTGGTGGAGAAGATCAACGAAGCCGGGTTTACCTACATGGCGGCCTTCAATCAGCCGACAGACGATCCAGAAAAGATCGACGTCATCATCGGTTCGCACTCGGTCGGCAACTTGGGCCACGGTATCGGCCCATCCATTGCCTGGTTTAATCCAGAACGCATGACCTACATGATCAAGCCAAGCAATCTCCTGTCGATCGAGCTATTTGCGTATACCGCAATACCCGAGTGGGATGGCAAGAAGCTTCGTATACCATTGGAGGACGACGCAATCGTCACCGAACGTGGTGTGGAGTGGCTCTACCCGGTCAATCAGAAGGTCCTGCTGATCCGCTGATTTCGTAATCTTTGTCCGGTAATACTCTAAGACCGGGCAGGACTGTAGTTCTGCACATCGCAATCCCGGCTGTTTTCTGATCCTGTCTTAGCGGGGCTATCAACGGGAAGTAGGACATAATTCCCCCATTCGCAGCGCCCGCCTCCCATATTTTTTGTTATAAAAATCATGGCCTTGTCTGCTATCGCGCCGCCGAAATTACATAAACGTTTAATACGATTGCAAATCATTCTCATTTGCATTACCTTGCGCTTCTAAATAATCACCCCTCATTAAGTTAGAGAGGAATATCCATGAATACCCAGATACTAAGAATTGCTCGCGCCGCTAGCAGACTTAGCATTCTTACAACTATTTTTGGCCTGTTGGCTGCCTGCAGCAGCGGCAGTTCCTCACCACCACCTCCGCCTCCGCCGCCACCCCCACCACCCGTCGTCGTCTTGGATGCGGATGCCGACGGTGTCGAGGACGCTGCGGACAACTGCGCCAATGACGCGAACCCGAATCAGGAAGACGGTGATGCCGACGGCGCCGGCGATGCGTGTGATCCATTGCCACTTCAGTATGTCTTTGCCGATGGCGCCGGAGCGGACACGGTCAGTTATACCGGCCAGACAAAACGGCAAATCTTTATCGCCGACATGGTCGACACAATGAACTCGCTGGTTGAGGACCCGACACACGACGTTGAAGCCGATCTCAACTTCTTTTTCCGCTATGACAGTGCTGCGTCCGATACGCTGGTATCTTCATTTGACGCTGATGGTGAACCGCTACTGCCAAACGACGGTGCAGGAAATATGACTTATGGGTCTATTTCAAGTGGGAAAAACCTGGTAGGAAAAATTGCCGGTGGTGACGGTGCTGGCGGTGGGGAAACATCACGTCTTATCGGTGATGAATTCTTAGGCTGGGGAGGTGGCGATGCTGACCCATTGCCTGTTGAGTTTGTAGATTATCTTTTTGCCCAACTAGATGCGGAAGCAACGGATAATGTCACCCCACAGATTCCTACGGCGGTTGGTGATGTTGCATTAGATACGGTTACTGTAGATGCGATGGGCATTGACTATCGGCAAATGATCCAAAAGTTTCTGTTATC
>JAQWSV010000128.1 GCA_029243005.1 Woeseiaceae bacterium | reverse complement strand
CATTCCTGAATCGGCTGTGAGCGAACAGGATGCCGACCAAAGACGGCGGCATCGTACTCGCACACATACTGTCTGATAACGGGCGCATCGCTGGTGAAATGACGATTACACGGCTTGCCCATGATCATTACTATCTGTTGTCCGCTGCAGGCGCGGAGTTACGGGACCTCGATCATCTGATACAAAGCAAGCGCGATGGCGAGCAGGTGGAGATTGTGAATGTTACTGACGATCGTGGCGTACTCATTCTCGCTGGTCCGAAGTCGCGCGACGTTCTTGCGACGCTGACCGATGCATCGCTCGACAATGATCATTTCCGCTGGCTGACGGGTAAAGAAATCACGGTTGCCGGTATCCCGACGCGGGCACTGCGTGTCAACTATGTAGGTGAACTCGGTTGGGAGCTACATCCGGCGATGGGTGATCTTGCAACGCTCTACGATGCGATCCAGGAGGCAGGTGCGGAACATGGTATTGCGGACTTCGGTCTTTATGCGGTCAACAGCCTGAGAATCGAGAAGGCCTATCGGGGCTGGGGCGCAGAGCTGACGAATGAAGTCACGATGATCGACGCGGACATGGAACGCTTTATCAAGCTCGACAAGGACGATTTCACCGGCAAGGCGGCGACAGAGAAGCAGGCAGAGGAATCGCGAAGCCTGCAACTTGTCTACTTCGAAGTTGATGCGGTGGATTCCGATATCCGGGGTAGTGAACCAATGTTCGTCGGTGAAACCTGCGTGGGTGTTACGACGTCCGGCGGCTATGGTTACGCAGTTGAGAAAAGTCTGGGCTTCGGCTATGTCACGCCGGAACTGAGCGAGCCCGGTACCGAGATGACGATTGGTGTCCTCGACAATCGTCGTTGTGCGACTGTCCTAGGTGAGCCAGCCTATGATCCCGCCAACGAACGCTTGCGAGCCTGACGCCATGGCGGAACTGCCGAACAAAGCCGGGGTCGTCATCATTGGTGGTGGTGTCATTGGTTGTTCCGTGGCTTATCACTTGTCGCAGCTCGGTTTCGACGATGTCGTGTTGTTGGAACGGCAACAACTCACAAGCGGAACGACCTGGCATGCGGCAGGACTCGTCGGCCAGCTGCGCACCTCGATCAATATGACCAAGCTCGCGAAATACACGAGCGATTTGTATCGGGGTCTCGAAGAAGAAACCGACCAGGCGACGGGCTATCGCCAGTGTGGTTCGATCTCCATCGCAGCAACGGCGGAGCGATTCGAAGAACTGAAGCGCAGCGCGTCGATGGCGAAAGTCTTTGATCTCGAGGTTAATGTCGTTACGGCGGAAGAGATCGCCGAACGTTATCCACTGATCAGGACAGACGATCTATATGGTGGCATACATATTCCCTCGGACGGTTATGCCAACGCGGTTGATATCACGCAGGCACTGGCGCGTGGCGCGAAGAACCGCGGTGTAAAGATGTTTCAGAACACTAAAGTCGATGAAATCCTGCGAGACGGCGAGCGTGCGGTCGGTGTTCGAACCGCGAAGGGTGATATCGCAGCAGACCATGTCGTTATCTGCGGCGGCATGTGGTCGCGTGATCTCGCGGCATCAGCAGGGGTAAACATCCCACTGCATGCGTGCGAACACTATTACGTGTTGTTCGAGTCTGTCGAAGGATTGCATCCGGACCTGCCAGTGCTTCGCGACTACGATGCCTGCACCTACTACAAGTACGACGCCGGCAAGCTATTGGTCGGCGCATTCGAGCCCACGGCAAAGGCCTGGGGCATGGATGGTATCGCTGAAGACTTCTGTTTCGATGAGATCGCGGGAGATTTCGACCATTTCGAGCCGGTGTTGCTCGATGCAATGGAGCGGTTTCCCGCACTGCAGGAAGCAGGCATCCAGAAATTCTTCTGCGGGCCGGAGAGCTTTACGCCCGATGTCCGCTATCACATCGGCAAGGCCCCTGAGTTGGACAACTGCTGGGTATCGGCAGGGCTGAACTCGATTGGCCTGCAGTCCGCAGGTGGTATCGGCAAAGTCATGGCAGAGTGGATTCGCGATGGCTATCCGCCGGTCGATCTCTGGGAAGTCGACGTGCGTCGCGCGATGCCGTTCCAGGGTAATCGCAAGTACCTGAAGGAGCGCGTGAGTGAAAGTCTCGGGCTTCTGTATGCAACCCACTTCCCGTTTCGGCAGTATGAAACGGCGCGCGGTTCCCGTAAGTCGGCAATCCACGATCGACTTATCGCCGCCGGCGCTTGCCACGGTGAAGCGTTCGGCTGGGAGCGACCGAACTGGTACGCGCCGAAGGGTGTCGAGGTGAAATACGAATACAGTTACGGCCGCCAGAACTGGTTCGAGCACTCGGCAGCTGAACATAACGCTGTTCGCAACAATGTGGCCCTGTTCGACCAATCGTCGTTCGCCAAATTCCGACTGGAAGGCGCCGACGCTTTGTGCGTCATCAACCAGGTTTCTGCTAACAACATGGACGTTAAAGTCGGCCGACTGGTTTATACGCAATGGCTGAATGAGCGTGGTGGCATCGAGGCGGACCTGACGGTGACACGCCTTGCTGAGGATGCCTTCCTTGTCATCTCTGCCGCGGAAACTGAGACTCGCGACTTTCACTGGCTGAAGAGCCATATTTCCGATGGTGTCAATTGCGTACTGACGAATGTATCGTCAGGAACGGGCGTGATCTCGATAATGGGACCGAAATCGCGTGATCTGCTGCAATCGCTGACGCCGGCCGACATGAGCCATAAGGCGTTCCCGTTTGCGACGAGCCAGGAGATTGAACTCGGATACGCGATCGTTCGGGCATCACGAATTACTTTTGTCGGAGAGCTGGGCTGGGAGCTCTATATTCCGACGGAGTTCATGCAGGGCGTTTACGACGAGATTGTCGAGGCGGGCGCGTCATTTGACCTTGCCCATGCGGGCTATCACGCACTGAACTCGCTGCGCATGGAAAAGGGCTATCGTCACTGGAGTCACGACATCACCGATGAAGACTCGCCACTTGAGGCCGGTCTCGGCTTCACAGTCAAGTTCGACAAGCCGGACGGCTTTATCGGCAAAGACGCACTGTTGAAACAACAGGAAGAGGGGCTTCATCGCCGGCTCGTGCAGTTCAGGCTCGAGGATCCGGAGCCACTGCTCTACCACAATGAGCCGATCTGGCGTGAAGACAAGATTGTAGGTCACATAACTTCCGGTGCCTATGGCCACACGCTGGGCGGCTGTGTCGGTCTCGGTTACGTACATACGGAGCCGGGCAAAAGCGACGACGATGTCATGGGCGTGAACTACGAGATTGAAGTAGCGACCGAACGTTTTGCTGCCGAAGCGTCGCTATCGCCGATGTATGATCCTGGCAACGAAAAGATACGCCGGTAGCGGCATTGTATGAGCGACGAGATCTCTAAGTCACTGACGATCGATAGCCCGGACGATGTTGGTGCGCCCTTACCGTCCTGGACGTACAACAATCCGGAGTTATTCGAGCTCGAGTATGACGCCTTCTTCCTGAGGCGTTGGCAATTTGTTGGCCACATGAGTCAAGTTACCGGAGTCGGCGACTTTATGACGGGCGACATTGGTCGTGACAGTATCATTGTGATTCGTGGCAAAGATGAAAAGCTGCGAGCATTCCTGAACGTATGTCGGCATCGTGCTACGCGCATCCTGGAAAAGAGCGGCAACTGTCGCGGTGTTATCAAATGCCCCTATCATGGCTGGACATATAAGCTCGATGGCAGCTTGCTTGGCGTGCCGAAGGAGGAGAACTTCCCTGATTTCGACCGCAGCCAGCACGTGCTG
>JAQWSV010000118.1 GCA_029243005.1 Woeseiaceae bacterium | reverse complement strand
TGCTTGTAATCCTCAAAAACCTGAACGGCCATTTTTCCATGCGCGATATCATTGTCGCCAGCATACAAGAAGATCTTGGTTGGGGCGTATGGTTTGATTACCTGTGCATAGAAATGAATAACATCTGAGATTTCAGACCCGCCAAATCCACGATTGATGATCGGTTTTCCAGGGAACGCTGTCGCTGTCGACCAAAAACGTACGCTTGAGCTACCAACGAATAAAATTGCGCCCTCCGGAAAGGAATTCTTGTTATCCCAAACCGAAAACGTCTCAATGGCATTGGTAAATCTCCCGGGATCTGGGTCTGGGGCATCAGCGTAGGCTTCTGAGCCAAGGCACAACAGAATGACAAAAACGCACAGATGCATGAGGTCTTTCATACTGAATCTCCCTGGAGCCGTATTGTCATCTATTCGGTACTTAAACTTTCTGGCGCGATAGCCGCTTTGGGTCAGTAGCAGTCGCTGAGTATGCATCTAGGCGAACGGCTGGTTCCAGCCAAAAGCGGACGCATCTAGATAGCGGGTTTCACAAGAAGTGCTGCCCAAGGAAAACTCAATTATTGCCGAACTAAATCGTCTCCGCGAGCACCATCAATGCAAATACAGTTCCCGTATGCGTCAGAAAGTTTGATGTGTCGTACTCATTGCGCAAAGAGTTCGTGAACCACTTGCCGTCCGCCTGCTGATTGCGCTTCAACCAGGCTACGCCCTCTTTTATCTGATCGTGTGATGCTGGCACGCCAGCCTGAAGGAGGGAATAAAGCACGAATCCCGTGCCATACCCGTCCCCATTCGGATCAATCATGACCGGTGGGTATTCTCGTTGGACGAAGTCTGGATCCAGGTGACTGTAGCCACCAGTTTCGGGCGCTCGCTGGCGCCAGCGGCCAAGATCACCAGAGGCCCAACCACCGCTGCCCTTCTGCAGAGCAAGCAATTCACCGATCCAACGCTCGCGATCCTCGGCCGATACTAGGTCGTCGTAGTACTTATCGACCCAAAGCATCATGGCCCGGTGATGGACCTCCTCTGGTTTGTGATGTTGCAGATAGTTGAGCATTCGTTGAATGCCTGTTTTCGCAGGATCGACGGACGTGTAGCTCTCAGGCGCCATCCCCATTGCAATCGTCAGCAGGGTCACTCCGTAGTGGTCGTCTTGCTCGAAAGGCGGCCATTCGCATTTGAGCCAGTCAGGCCAATGACCTTCCTCACTCTGCAGTGTCCAGGTTTCCTGGAGCGCATCGATCGTTGCGGGGCGCAGCTCGCCATCCATCTGAATGTTGTTGATCGTCAGAAATGCGGAGGGCGCGACTACGATCTCTGTCCTCGGTAGCCCTTCATCTTCCCAGGAATCAATCCACCCCTCGGCGAAATCTCGGACTTCTGTAGCAGCCGGTCGATGTTTGAAAAATTTGGGCGGCACCATAAGATAGTGGCCGTTGGTATGACAGGTAACACATTCGTGCTTTACGCCCCATTTCACGGCGGCGTTGTCAATGAATTCCGCCGCACGTTCAATGTCGAAATGCGCGTATGGATCATCGGCACTGTATTCAGCGTAGGGCGCCAGGTAGTCAGACAAAGCTGCGCTGTCCGGATCCGCCGGCTCCGCAGATACGCTTAAGGAGTGAAGAAGAAGCGTAATGGTCGGTACAGCTAATCTCATGTCATTTCCATTTATAATTTTATCAATGACGAGCATCAACTAGCTCGATTTCTTTGCGCTGTTCACGCGTCACTCGTCTTTCGAGTTAGTTTTAGTTTGCTGGATCATGAGATCACCTGTGGCCGCTTTGGGTCATTGCCAGCCACTAAGTATATCCTGACCGACAGGCCGCTTCCGACCAAAAGCCACCTGGCCGGCTATTCCTCCTGATCGTAAGTGATTGCCGTTGCTTGTATCTGGTATACCGCATGTCCGCCGCCCCCACCTGTACCGAATGCATCACCTAAGCCTGCAACCGTCCCTCTGTTGCGTATGGAATGGACAATAACTCCGTCTGCGCCTAGCTTAATGGCGTTGTGAAGTACTTGCTCCAGCACGTCCATGGGATGTTCGGCCCGCTTTGTCTCATCGACCCTACCGAGTTCCCGGTATTCAATTTCGGGCTCTTCGTAAAAGACATGAATATCCAGTTTCTCCGGCACCGGTCCCATCTGCTCTGTTGGCTGACCAGCGCAGCCACAAAGTGCTAAGCCAAGCAAAATCGCAATATTTTTCATGATCGATATTCCACGCCGGCAGATTGGCCCCCAAAGCGTTGTTCGACAACTGCTTTTGTTCGAAACGGGTTTTTGTCGAGTTTAGCAGTCCAGTGGCTGCTAACGGCCAGGAACAGCCACTCAGATCTTGAACTTACCGCTACTTGACCCACGCCGTGTGACCGCGACGGTTGAAGTTATTGGGCAGCTGTGACAACTACGCTCGCGTGCGGCCGAAGTTCGAGAATAGGCGCTGATGCTCGCCGATAATTCGTACAGTTTCTTCAGGCTCAACATGCGTTGTTGCGTCATTTAGCTTATAGAATCCGCCTAGCAAAAGTACGTCCGATCGAGAGAACATATACAAATCACCCTCTCCGCCACCAATTGTCATGTAGTCAACCTCAGGATCCGGAGGCAAAAAAACCAGTTGCCCCTTAACTGGCACCAATTCCTTGTCACCGAATAATGTTCTTGATCCTAGCCCAGTACAATTGAAAATTACGGGCTCAGGTAACGATAGCAACTCCTCCTTGTTACCGAAGTCGCGTATGACAATTCTGCCTCCAGCGTGATGGAAATCCTCCGTAACACGTCTAAGAAAAATCGCCGGTTCGATCAGCATTGTTAAGGTCGATCTCAAATACCGAGTGGGAAACGGATGCTCACCGGGTCCCATTACCGTTGTATATGGGTATAAATTCTCGAAGCTACCGTCAAACGGTCGTAGCTTGTCCTCAAGTGAATCTGTCGGCCAGTGCATCTCCACCCATTTAACCCCATAGTCTGCACCACCGAGGTTTGTAAATGCATGGTGAGAAACACGTGCCGCAAAATCAAGACGGGACTTGAAGGCGTCGGTTGATACGCGGGGGTCGTGGGCACCACCCGGGCCAAATTCACCAGCTGCAACGTTCGATACCGTGTGACGTGCCATGTCCCGCGTATAAATGGTCACATTCCATCCAGCATCCTGCAGTAATCGAGCGCTCGTCAATCCGATCACGCCGCCTCCGATAATCGCGACGTCCCGATGCTCCATACCCAAGGTTTCTCGGACGGCCAACGCGGAAGAGCCCCATGACAGCGTCAGTCCCGAGCTGCCATGGCCGTAGTTATGAACTATGACCTTATCGCCAAGCTTTTCACTGCGGACCACGAAACCAGCTGGGCGAAACGGTCGGTGCCCAACAACCTCACGAATGACATTCTCATGGGATATGCGGGGTGCAACCCAGGGTTTCCTAGAATAGGGTCGCTGGAAATCAGGTATACCCGATTGTGTCGGCACGCAGGCGCCGAGAGATGTCACAGCAGCGGCAGATCCTATGGCTTTAAGCAGATTCCGCCGGGAGCGTTGTTTATTATTAGGCATCTTTTCCCTCCCCGAACCAATCATTTGGCTCCAACCTCAAAGGAATAGTACAGCATCAACTACCATGTCGAGAGTTTCAGGATTGACCGGCCGCTTTGCAAAATATCTAGGCCAGCGAAAACCAGTTGACAGCCATATTGCCCAATCAAGTCAAAAGGTCAGGAAATCTCCACGTAGCCTTCCTAACGTATTGAACGTGATGAAATTTCCAGAAGCGCCATTTGAGACTGTCAGGTAGGATGCGGGTATGTCAAAAATGAAGCCCAGCACACTGCGTATTGGTCGACGGTATCGGCCCAATCGGCTCGCGGCTGAATACGACGCAATCGTCATCGGCTCAGGTATGGGGGGACTGACGACCGCGGCTCTGTTGAGCGAAGTGGGCTGGCGTGTCTGCGTTCTTGAACAGCATTACACGGCCGGCGGTTACACGCATTCCTATGAGCGTAATGGCTATGAGTGGGACGTAGGCTTGCACTATATCGGTGATGTTGGCGCTCCGACGCGTACGCGAAAACTCTTCGACTTCCTGTCAAACGGCAAGCTCCGGTGGGCACCGATGGACGACGAGTACGACCGTTTCTATGTTGGTGACCATGTCTATTCCGCGCGTGCCGGTAAAACTGGGTTCAGGGACAACCTCGTTCGCCAATTTCCCGACGAAGAGTCAGCCATCGATGCCTATATGGAACTGCTGAAGCAGGTGGGCGGCGCATTGTCGATGTTCGGCATGGGCAGGGTGATGAAACCCTGGATGAGGACGATGGCGGCACCATTACTGAAATGGAAAACGCCTGAGGTCATGTTTCAGAAGACTTATGACGTCCTTTCAGCGCTGACAGACAACCAGGATCTGATTGCGGTCATATGCGGACAGTGGGGTGACATGGGTGTGCCGCCGAAACAGTCGCCTTTTATGGTTCATGCGATGATCGCCCGTCATTACCTCTACGGTGGCTTCTACCCTGTCGGTGGCAGTTGGCAGATAGCAGATTCGATCATTCCCAAAATTCAGTCAGGCGGCGGTGAGGTCTTTACTTACGCCCATGTCGAGAAAATTCTTGTCGACGACGATGAAGTGCGAGGCGTCAGGATGTCGGATGGACATGAGATTGACTGCCCCGTAGTCATTTCATCCGCAGGGGTTGATAACACGTTTAATCGACTATTGCCGGATGCCGTCGCAACCAGCACAGGATACAAACGTTCAATGGAGAACGTTCGCCCCAGTGTCGGACACCTGTGTCTCTATATCGGTTTGCAAAAAACGGCAGAAGACCTGGGCCTGCCCAAAACCAACTTCTGGATCTATCCACACAACGATTACGACAAAGCTCTCGCGGACTTCGTCGAATCCGACGAAGCGCCTTTTCCCGTGGTCTATATCTCATTTCCATCCGCCAAGGATCCTGACTATTTGAACCGGCATCCCGGTACAACAACGATCGAGATTGTTGCGCCCGCACCGTACAGACTGTTCGAGGAATGGAAGGGGAGCACCTGGGGCCAGCGCGGCGAAGACTATGATGCGTTGAAGGATTCACTGAGCCGACACCTCTTGGCACATCTCTACGATAAGCTGCCGCAACTTGAGGGTGAGATCGACTACTACGAACTGTCAACACCATTGTCGACCGAGTGGTTTTCGGCCTACCAGCACGGAGAGCTGTATGGCCTAGATCACACGCCTGAGAGATTGCAGCAAGACTGGCTCACACCAAAGACGCGTATCGATGGCCTGTGGCTAACTGGTCAAGACATCCTGACTTGCGGTGTTACCGGTGCGATGATGTCTGGTGTGCTGACGGTAACGGCGATGCTCGGCATGCGACGTGTGAGTCCGCTAATGAAACTGATATTCGGCTGAATCCTCAAACAGCAGGAGGGCGGATCCTTGATCGTGAAGAAAATGACATACCTGACAATAGTATTGTGCTTGATTGCGGGCTGCGCTTCTAACCCAGACAAAATTGATGCGGCATACGTATCCCCATTGAAATATAGGAATTACGATTGCGATCAGATCGCTGTGGAGATGCATTACGTTGGGCAAAGGACTACAGAACTTTACACACGCCTAAAGTCGGAGCGAAAAAAAGACAATGCTCAGATGGGCGTAGGGTTAGTCCTTTTCTGGCCAGCACTAATTTTTCTTGAAGGTGGTGACGGACCAGAGGCCGCGGAGTATGCTCAGCTCAAGGGAAACTACGAGGCATTGCAAGATAATGCTATCCAGAGAAAGTGTGGAATCTATAGTAAGTCGCCACAACAAATCATGGAAGAAGCGCATCAGGATGAGACGAGAGAAGACGAGGCAGGTTCAGAGTAACCAATATTTTAGAAAGCCACAGGCTGAATCCTAAGACCACTTGTCTCCCCGAACCTCCTCCAAATATGTCTTGCTCGTCGGCTTGCTTGCCACGATTGCCGCATGCGGTCGCGGTGGCGGCGATTCCGGTTCGATGTCTTTGGTCTCCCCCCCACCACCCCTGCCACCAACTAACGTAAACATTGACGACCCGGTGCTAACAGTTGCCGACAACAATGAAGTGTCGACCGGCGACACGCTGACATTGGTCTGGGCTGACGAATTCAATGGCATACAGCTCGATCCGGAAGTATGGTTTTTCGAAACGGGCGACGGGTCCCAATATGGCATTTCAGGCTGGGGCAATAACGAGCTTCAGTACTATCTTCCGGAAAATACGCGGCTGGAGAACGGTGTACTAACTATCGAGGCGAGGGCCGGGTCGAGCAATGGATTTGACTACACCTCTGCGCGGATCAATACGCGTGACCGGTTTGCTTTCCGGTACGGTCGTATAGAAGCGCGAGTGCGTCTCCCATACGGCCAGGGCCTTTGGCCGGCATTCTGGTTGCTACCTCAGGATGACGCCTATGGCGCCTGGGCAGCGTCAGGTGAGATTGACATCATGGAGGCCATTAATCTCGGCGGCGCAGGTGGCAATGAAATTCACGGAACAATTCACTACGGTGGCGCCTGGCCGGACAATGTGTTCAGCGGCGAAAGCTATCTCGTTCCCACTGATGCAACTGCCAATTTTCATACGTACGCCATCGAGTGGGACAGCTCGGAAATCCGCTGGTATGTGGACAATGTGCTCTACGCGATGCGCAATACCTGGTATTCATCCGGTGGCCTTTTCCCAGCACCCTTTAACCAGCCGTTTTACATTCTTCTTAATGTCGCCGTTGGAGGCAATTTTCCAGGCAGCCCCGATGCCAGCACCGCATTACCGGTGAAAATGGAGGTCGACTGGGTGAGGGTGTATTCGGGTGAAGCCTAAACAGCGCCCGGATAGGACAATGACAGGTCAAACCTTAGGAGCGGACACTCGATTTAGCTCCTAATGAAAACACCCCAATCGATTGGAAGCCCTGATACCCGGCCAGTAATCCGATAGGTGAACAGATCGAACGAACAGCGATCGCTCAGACCCATCCGCTACGCTCCGGCTCGTTAACCTGATTACCGCTACCGCCAAAGGTTTCGGGTAAGTCGTTGAACTTGGGTAGACCGTCAGCAATGTCTATCACACGCTCATCATAGAAAATATGAAAATCAGGTACGTATTTGAATCCAGAGTCAGCAAGAGTCTGGGAATAGACTGCAACCATATTAAGTGTTGGCTTGCCATTGGCCAAACAGCCGCCGCATTTGCTGCACGTCATCCGCTCGCTGACAGGATCTTTATTGCTAGCGATCAGATCGCCAGTAATCTTGACCTTATCTTTCGGCCAAATACTAAACGCGTTAATCGGGGCTGAATGCCATTTGCGGCACGAGTGACAATGGCAAAAGCCTGAGGCTGTTGGCCGCCCAGTCACAACGACCTCAACCGTTCCGCAATAGCACGTTCCATGATATTCCATGTTTTCATCTTTCGACTTATTACCCATTTTTCCTCCCTACCCAAATTAAGTGCGCTATATGCAAACAGATATTCCCCGCAAGCACGCTAAACAACAGCAGGAGCACAAACGACAAGTTATCGCTCATAGCTGAAAAAACGCTTGAGCGCTATCTCCGCATCCCAACATACGCCTTTATGATTTCCATCACGTCATCGCTAACGAATGTAAGCTCCCAATCTCCTGTTCGTTTTGCGCCTGGGTATAGTGAACCTCTGTAGATGTTTTGTTCCGTTTTTAACGTCAACACGAGCGTGTAAGGCGCGGGAAGCTCGTAGGGTTTATAGTCGTCAAGGTTGTTTAAGGCACGTTCAACACCTTCGCGAATCTGCTCGCGGGCAACTTCCGGGTGCAGGTTGAGGGCCGCAGCACCGATACCTTCCTTAACCGCAACAGTCGCAACATTGCCGAGTAGTTCCTCAGCCTGATCGCAGACTGCTTTATCACCGGCAACGAAAACAACAGGAACACCAAAATATCCCGCCATCAACGCGTTGTAGCCGGTTTCCGGCATCGATAAGCCATTGATCGACACATCTGTCACGTTCCCGGACGACGTGTGGTCCAGAACCCCGTTCGGCGTTCCCGCCCTGGCGTGATAACCGATATAAATTGCTGCGTCGAAACTCGCATCAATGCCCTCCATCATATACATGGGTCCCTCAGACCAGTCGCGCAGTAGCTTCGAATTTCTATTCAGCATTTCCGGCAGTAGATTTAGAGCTGACCCATGAGAGTCGCGAACCACGATTTCTGTGGCGCCTGCTGCAAGGGCGCCTTCGATTGCGGCGTTGGCCTCACGCGTCATTGTTTGCCTGAAGTAATCGTAGTCCTTGCCACCTCGACTCGCGTCGTCAACGCTGACGACACCCGTAATGCCTTCCATATCAACCGATATGAATACTTTCAGCCCATCATCAGACTGACCATGTGAGGTGCCAATGAGTGTAAGTGCTAAGACCAAACTCCTAATCGATATTTTCCACATAATTCCTCCGAATCGTGTGCGTGCATACTTCTGTGAGTTGTTTTTTCGCCTGCTAGTGATGTTGCGATTAGAGCGGCGTCGACGCCTCGCCCATCTATCCGATCGCTGATCAGTAGCCTTTTTCCATGTCGATAACATTCAGCAATTTGTCGCCCGCGATATAGCGACGAAGGTTTTCCCTGTAAAGCTGCCAAACAGTATCTTCATGTTTGTCCGAATAGTCAGACACATGCGGCGTAATAATGACCCGCGGCAATGTCCAAAGCGGGTGTCCCGGCGGGAGCGGTTCAGGTTCGAGCGCCTCGAGTGCCGCCCCTGCAATCTTCTGTTGTCTAAGAGCATCTATCAAATCGTCGTTCACCACATGGCCACCTCGCCCCATGTTGATGAAATAGGCGGACGGTTTCATGATTTCAAAAAACTCGGCGTTAAATATCTTGTAGGTCGCTTCTGTCAGAGGAAGCTGTGCAATTACAACGTCGGCCTGTGCAGCTAAATCATTGAGTTCATGCGCAAGACCAACGTAGTCGACAAATTCTGGTCCGTTACGACTGCTGTTGCGTGTCGCAATCACCCGCATACCGAGTGCATTTGCCCGTTTAGCTATCTCCGTTCCAATCGTACCAAGACCTGCGATCAATAAAGTGCGGCCATCCAGTTCCCAATCGATGTGTCGGTCTTTAACCCTGTCGGTAAAAGTCCGGCCCCAGATTCCTTTGTCTTGTCGCCGTATGTGAATGTCCACCCCCTGAATCAGGGCGAGCATCAAAGAAAGTGCATGCTCGGAAATGGCGACTGAATTAACGCCACGTTGGCTGGTTAGCACGGTGCCCCGCTCCTGCATCAATTGGTGTGCCCGGATTGATTCATCCCCGCTACTGTAAAAGCAACGCTCGACGCCACTGCTGCTTGATTGTGTCCAGTGAGTCTCCGGGCCGAACGCAAATATGAACTCCGGGCTACATCCAATGCCAAGCACGGCTTGGGCATCCTGCAATGCGCCACTTTCGATCGCTTCGCTCGCCGTATTGAAAGATACAAACTCGACACCGGGCGCAACTTTAGAGATCCAGTCGAGGCGTGCCTCCGTTGTTTCGAGCGAGCCGGGTCCGTAGATGTCTCGAACAACGATTTTCTTGATCGGAGCCCACTCGGGTAGATCGCGCATTGCGACCGGCCCCTCACGCATATTGTAGTGCTCAATCAGCCGTCGTTCTGCCGCATCCAACTCCACTTCTGTAGGAACATTCGATTGTGCCAGCGCAACCGATCCGATGAACAGGGCCAGCGTCGCTGCAACGGCACTGGATAGTAGTCGAGGCACAAATAGCGTTCGAAACATGGGTCGGATCCTCGTGATGCCATCGGCTCTAAGCGGTCAACTAAACTGCTGTTTCAATACTATCAAGGATCGGAAATCCTATAGGGATTAGTTCAAGCCTTGAAATCTTTAAAAGTAAAATATTTTCTGTTCAGAAATTTATTATAAATAATGGCAAATAAAACTATAAATGCTGCTCCAGCTGCAACAGGAATGAGTATGAAAGCTGCTCCTTTGGCGCCCAAAATTGCAATGATAGGATTAGCTCCAGCTGGCGGATGAACTGTCTTAGTTACCATCATTAAGAAAATTGCCAATCCCACCCCAAGCCCAACGCTGAGATCAGAAAAACCAAATATTGCAAATACAAAAACTCCTGCAAAAGCCGAGATTATATGCCCAAAGAAAACATTCTTTGGATGAGCCAAAGGACTTTCATGAACTGCCATAACTAAAACCACGCTTGCACCAAATGGAGGTATCAACCATAAATTGCTTTCATCAAAAGAATTTATATATGCAAGCGCAGAAATACATAAAAATGCTCCAAGCCCTGAAATAATATTGTTTTTCATACAAATCATCCGTAATTTGCCACCTGCCTCTTTAGCCGAAGAATCAGATGATCCGCCACCACCGCAAGCACTTAGCAGGAAACCAAAAGCGATTAAGACAAATGGAAGTGGATTTTTCATAATCGTCTTATACACAGTACAAGATAAAATATTTTTAACGGAAAGTTCTAGATCCAATATAGTAGAAAAACGGTTCAACCGTGCGGCCTACGGTAAGAATTGGCTAAACCCGACTGTCAACCACTGCTTAGCAGGCGGACAATTTTTTTGTTTTTTTGTAGTGTGGGAGTGGCTTCGTATGCAACTTCGCCCAAGTAGTTCTGGGATCCCTTTTCGGGTTTTCCTGGCACAAGCAGGCTATCTTAGCGCAGGGTTATGGGCGAAGTGTGAGCTAAATCAGGGTCAAATCATTGCGAAATGACCCTAACTTGCTGATAAATATGGCGTCCCCAAGGGGATTCGAACCCCTGTTACCGCCGTGAAAGGGCGGTGTCCTAGGCCTCTAGACGATGGGGACTGAGATCCGGCTTATGAGCCTGGTGTCACAGTACCGGGTGTGGCTATTCTGGTGGAGCTAGGCGGGATCGAACCGCCGACCTCTTGCATGCCATGCAAGCGCTCTCCCAGCTGAGCTATAGCCCCACGGAGGCGCGACTTT
>JAQWSV010000110.1 GCA_029243005.1 Woeseiaceae bacterium | reverse complement strand
AACAGAATTTTCGCATCGGATCCCATTCGCTTTTGGTAGAACCTGGCAGCTGCAAGACCGCTCACGCCAGCGCCTACGACTACCATGTCATAGTGTTCATCGAGTTGCCGATGCTCGGCTGGTTTTTGCCCGGCCCACGCCAGTGAGTGCATAACTTCGAACGAGCCGGCGTGGTTACCGCGTACTCCGGTGAGTAATGGAGGGTAGTAATCAGAGGGTGCACCTTGGGCGAAAAGCACTTCGGGTGCCAGCAGGGTAGTGCTGGTGCCGATGGCCACACCATTCATGAAATCTCGTCTGGTAATGTTGTATTTCATCTGACTAATCGTCCTTCAGTATGAGTAAAGTAGCCACCAATTTTATTATCATCGGAAATCCCTATGGGTTGGGGCGGGTAATATCCTGGCTGATCCTGAGCTGCCCCGGTGATCTCAGATTCTGCTCGACATGCGGAGTGTCACTCTTCCGTTGAAATTTCGCTGTAGTGAATACTGATGATCTTTCAGTCGCCATCAATAAAAAGGGGGCTGCAATAGGGATTGCGCGTTGGTCCAGGTTGCAACATTGTTGCAAAACTCGCACTAAAGTCTCAAGTATTGGCTGAGAATTTTACTATATTGGGGTAGAATCCGATCGGTTTCGCCCGGGCCCGATTGGCCAATTAGAAATGTCGATCTCAGCCGGGCATTTTATGTTCAGCCTTTCCTGATTGCCGGAAAAGAAAGATCCTCTGCAATCAATCCGCAGCAATGCAAGAGCGCTCGGATAAACGTCAATCTCAGGAAGCAATCTCAATCTAAGGAAGCAATCGATGTCAACTGCAAGTGATACCCACAATTCAGCTACCCTTTTGGACACGTTCCTTGGCCCAACGCCATTGTGGTACAAGAAGGTGGTAATTGCCGCACTGGTTTTGAATGTTCCAGCGTTCTTTTTCCTGGGACCACTAGTTACTTCATGGATCATTTTATTTGAATTTATTTTTACACTGGCAATGGCATTGAAATGCTTCCCGCTGCAGCCAGGGGGCTTGCTTGCAATACAAGTTCTAGCGCTGGGGCTAACGGATACCTACCACGTTTATGAAGAAGTGCTACACGGGCTGCCGGTGATTCTCCTGGTTGTCTTCATGGTGGCCGCTGTGCATTTTCTCAGGGAGATGCTCTTCAAGTTTATCAACAAGGTGTTATTGGGAATTAGGTCCCGAATCGCAATGAACTTTGCGACGGTGGTAGTTGTTTCCGTGCTTTCAGCCTTTCTTGATGCCTTGACCATTCTGGCAATTCTTATTGCGCTCACTACGACCTTCTACCTTGTGTATGAAAAAGTGATCACCAAGGTGGGGCAAGAGCCTGGATTGCCTTCCGATGACAGCCATATTGAAGAATCACGTTTGCAGGATTTGGAAGAATTTCGCGGGTATCTCCGTGGCTTGTTGATGCATGGTGCAGTCGCTACCGCGATCGGTGGAGTAAGTACCCTGGTGGGTGAGCCCGAGAATATCGTTATCGGTAGCCATACCGGCTGGGATTTCGTGACATTCTTCCTGATCAATGCTCCCGCCACGATGCCAACCCTGGTGTCTGGTCTGATCATGTGCATTTTGCTGGAGTGGATTCGACCCTTCGGTAAGTTTTTTGGCTATGGCAATGAACTACCGGAAGACGTACGTAAAGTGCTCGCTGAAGAAGATCGCCGTATTCAAGAATCAGAAACTGGCAGGGATCGCCTGGTAATCAAGATTCAAGTCTGTGTATTCATAATAATGGTCATAGCATTGTCACTGCACCTGGCTGAGGTCGGCTTGATTGGCCTCGGTATAATCATTCTCGCTTCATCCATGCTGGGTGAGACTGACGAGCATAATATTGGAAAGGCTTTTGTGGAAGGTCTACCCTTTGCATCACTCCTGGTCGTGTTCTTCGCCATTGTTGCAATGATTAACGATCAGCAGATGTTCACACCAGTTATGGAATGGGTATTGGCGCTGGATGGCAGGATGCAGGTGTTCATGGTGTACGTGACCAACGGTGCCTTATCCGCTATTAGTGATAATGTATTCGTAGCAACTATCTACATGGACCAGATCTCGCCACTACTGGAGGCAGGTGTTTTGTCACGCGAATTATATGAGGCGCAATCTGTTGCGGTGGTTATGGGTACTGGTATTCCTAGTATGTCTACCCCTAACGGGCAAGCAGCTTTCCTGTTCCTGTTAATGTCAGGCATAGCACCGAGGATCAGATTGGGATATGTCAGAATGGTATTCATGGCCCTGCCGTACTTCATAATCACATCAATTACGGCCGGCATCGTCATGTATAACTGGTTGTAGATACATTATCTCGTCCTTGGGCCTCATCCCTGGGTGAAAACGAACAAAACACCGAGTAGGTAAAATACCCGCTCGGTGTTTTTCATTTGAGACGACAGGATTTGTTTTGCATCTGCTGGTGTAAGCGGCGATTGACCGATGATGAGAGACAGGACCCAATGAAAACACACCACATCAAGAAGCTACTTTTTATCGCATCATTTATCAGTCTATGGCCGGTAGTCACGATACATGCCAATGACACCATGACGGTCGGCGACCTGGTTGTTATCCGAAATAGCGTGGTTGCCGGTAATGTTGATATTCCGGACGCTGGTGATGGCGTTTCGACATCGATTCCGGTTACTGTTTTCAATGGAGCAAAAGATGGGCCGGTAATGGCACTAATTGCTGGCATTCACGGTGCAGAGTACTCCCCAATTCTTGCGATGCAGCAAGTCGTCACAAAGCTCGACACGACGACGATGTCGGGAGCTGTCATTGTTGTCCACAACGCCAATTTACCTGCGTTCCAAGGTCGAACAATCTATTTCGGGCCGGACGACCTCAAGAATCTCAATCGGTCCTTCCCCGGAGAGGCTGAAGGCTCGGTGACGGAGCGTATTGCACATGTTCTGACTGAGCAGGTCATCGAGCAGTCAGACTATTTGATGGATATACACTCCGGCGATGCCAATGAGCGCCTGGGACCGTCGTATACCGCGTATTACGCGGAAGCAGGCAGTCCGGAACTGCGCGAGAAGTCTCGTCGAATGACTGTCGCTTTTGGCCTCGACACAGTTGTCCTGTTTGGTGGCGATCTCTCATCACCGGACTCACAGATCTATACCAGTGCACAGGCCGTCGCGTTGGGCGTTCCAGCGATGGACGTCGAATCGGGTGAACTGGGGGTTGTCTCAGCGGATTATATTGACCCGATTACGGATGGCGTCATCAGTGTCATGCGTGACCTGGACATGATTCCCGGTGAAGCAACGCCTACCAATTTACCAGTTTTTATTAAGGAGCGTGCGCGCGTTTACAGTGATTACGACGGTGTTTGGCACTTGTCGCCGCGAATCGAGGCTGGTCAATACGTTCACGAAGGCACTATTCTCGGCACCATCACCGACTATCACGGAAACCGGTTGGGCAAGGTAACGGCCCCCGACAGCGGCATACTCCTAATTGTTTTTGGCACGCCGCCGGTCAACCAGGGAGATAACATCGCTGTCATTGGTCTCGTCAATCCGTAACGCAGCGACGTTCGAGAATATGATAAATGGGGTAGGACCGATATTTTGAATAAATCGGTTCGACCCCTATTTCCCTTTGCTATAGACATGCTACCGGTAGCATAATACGGATTGCAGCCATTGGCGGTTATGATATTTGGTTTTCGATGTGGTTCGAATCCTGTTCAAATCATTCTGTCACGTGACACACTGAGCCCGATCGAAACCAATCCTTCCCCTAACCCGGAGGTTACGCTGTGTTGCCAAGCAACCCACTCCTGAGGAATAAAGCTCGAATCTATTTCGTTGCCCTATGCTTGATGGTACCTATCGTAGGGTTTGCACTTGAAGCGGAATGGCAGCTACTAACTAGTGGTCCTGACCTGGACGGTTGGGAGCAGGTCGGCGGCGAAGCCCTTTACGAGATTCGCGGCGGCGAGATCGTTGGCCGCACAGTCGCGGATTCGCCTAACAGTTTCCTGACAACGAAGGCGAACTACTCCGATTTTATTCTCGAATACGAAACGCGCGTGGATCCATCGATAAATTCCGGCGTACAAATTCGCAGCCATGTTGGCGACAACGAGATTGTGCAGGGATACCAAATTGAGGTCGACCCGACTGATCGCCGATTCAGTGGTGGTATTTACGATGAGAAACGTCGCATGTGGATGTATCCCCTGACACGCAATGAGAAGGGACGCGATGCATTCAGGAACGGCCAATGGAACCACTTCCGGGTTGAAGCTATCGGCGATTCATTTAACGTCTGGGTCAACGGCATTCAGACGACTAACATGATCGACAGTATGGCCGCCGAAGGTTTCATTGGACTGCAGGTGCACAGCATTGACGATCCTGAACTGGTTGGCAAAACAGTGCGCTGGCGCAACATGCAAGTCTTGACAACCGATCTTGAAGCCCACGCCACATTAGTCGATCCGGAAGTCGTTCAAATTAGTTATCTCGACAATCAGTTGACGGACTATGAACTGCGACAGGGGTGGCGGTTGTTGTGGGACGGCAAGTCCAGCGCAGGTTGGCGTGGCGCCAAGTTAGATCATTTTCCTGCCTCGGGTTGGTCAATCGATGACGGAATCCTGACGGTTGCTGAAACCGAAGGCGGCGAGTCCGCTGGTCCGGGCGACATTGTTACTCTGGACAGATTCAGCAATTTTGAATTGCAATTCGATTTTCGCATTGCCGAGGGCGCAAACAGTGGCGTGAAGTATTTTGTTGATTCTGACCTGAACATGGGTGCCGGATCAGCAATCGGCTGCGAATTCCAGATTCTGGATGATGAGGTGCACCCGGATGCAAGATTGGGTGTGAATGGCAACAGGACGCTGGGCTCGCTGTACGACATGATTACGCCGGAAAGTCTCCAGACTGATGGGCGTGGCAAACAGTTCAAGGGTATTGGGCAATGGAACCAGGGTCGTATAGTCTCAAATGATGGACATGTTGAGCACTGGCTGAATAACGAGAAAGTCGTAGAGTTCAATCGCAGCAGCCAAACATTCCGCGCGCTGGTCGCTTACAGCAAATACAAGATATGGGACGATTTCTGTCAGTGGCCGGACGGACGCATTTTGCTGCAGGATCACGGTAATGAGGTGAGCTACCGTAACATCAAGGTACGAGAGTGGTGAGTGCACTAACATGAAACGACGAGATTTCCTGATTACAGGTGGGGCAATAGCAGCAAGCGTTGGGCTGGGCTCGACGCTTGCGAGTGCTCGCGCCCCATCTGATCAAATTGGTATTGGCATCATCGGTGTCGGTTCTCGCGGCAAGCAGCATTTCAAGTTTCTGCAGGACGTGCCAATGCTGAAGCTCGTCGCCAATTGCGACGTGTTGCCTTTTCGTCTTGACGAGGCAAAGGCTGCGGAGCCTGGCGTGCGCACGTATGTAGACTACCGTGACTTGCTCAACGATAAAGACGTGGATGCAGTAATCGTGTCAACGCACTTCAGTGAGCACCATCCTGTTGTGTTAGCCGCTCTCGACGCCGGCAAGCATATCTATTGCGAAAAAACGATGATCAAAGGTATTGACGAAACCCGGGAAATTTTTGACGCGACGCAGAAACACCCAAAGCAGATTTTCCAGACGGGCTTTCAATACCGTACGTCGCCGTTGTTCGAAGCAGCAGCCAGGTCGATTCGGAACGGCGATATCGGCAGAATCACCGCGATCAACTGCCAATGGAACCGCAATGGCAATTGGCGCCGCCCTGTACCTAATCCCAAATGGGAGCGACACGTTAATTGGCGCATGTATCGCGAGTATTCCGGCGGGCTCGTTGCCGAATTGTGCTCCCATCAAATGGGTTTTTGCGACTGGGTAATCGGTAGCGAGTTACAGCAAATCCAGGGTGTTGGAGGTATTGACTTCTGGGTCGATGGAAGAGAAACCTACGACAACGTGCACGTTGTTACTCGCTATAAGTCGGGTGTAACCGCAACCTATGCCAGTCAAACCACTAATAGCCTGGATGGTTTTCGCATAGCTGTACTGGGAAAGAAAGGGACGATAATTCTGACAACAAACCAGGGATGGACGATACCCGAAGGCAATGCGGTCGCATCGCCGGACAATCTCGATCTGGTATCGGGTGCATTGGTCGATGGTTGGACCGGTGCATCGATCGTTGGACCAGAGAATGCTTATAGAACCGCAAACGAGAGATTTATGCAGCGAATCGACGCACCGACAGATGACCCTACGCCGGTTGCGCTACAAAAATTTGCTGAGGCGATACGAGACCGGCGGCAGCCAGTCTCGAACGCCGCGAGTGGTGCCAAGCTTTCTGCAATGGTGCAGTCGGCTATCGACGCCATGGACGGCCGGAAGGTCATTCCGTGGCGTGCCGAGAACAACTATCAAATGGGGCCATGAGGAACCTCTGATGGAGCAGTGCTGGAGGTGGTTCGGCCCGGGTGATCCGATTTCGCTGGCGAAGATCGCGCAAGCGGGTGCGACAGGCATCGTGAATGCGTTGCATGAGATTCCCACAGGCGAGGTATGGCCTGTTTCAGCCATCATGGATAGAAATTCTGTGATCGAAGACGCAGGCCTCAAATGGTCGGTCGTCGAGTCGGTGCCGGTCCACGCGGACATTCAAAAGGGAAATGCGGACCGTGATCAAAAGATAGATGCTTACAAACAGACAATCCGAAATCTGGCCGAAGTCGGCGTCGGCGTAATCTGCTACAACTTCATGCCGATCGTTGACTGGACGCGCACCGAGCTTGGTTTTGTTCTGCAAAACGGTGCCGAAGCCCTGCGCTTCGATGCGGCGCAGTTTGCGGCTTACGACGTACATATACTCAAACGTCGCGATGCAACGCTCGACTATGACGACGACATGTTGCGCCGTGCTGAAAAAATTTATTCTGTGCTTGACGAGGATGGTTGCACGGTCCTGGAGAAGAGCATCATTGCCGGACTGCCGGGAGGAGAGGGTTCTTACGGTCGTGAAGGACTGCGCAGCGAGATAGAAATTTTTCGTGAGCTGGGTGAGTCGGGGCTTCGACAAAATCTTGAGATGTTTTTGTCCGAGATCGTACCCGTCGCAGCAGAAAGCGGAGTCGCAATGGCGATTCATCCGGACGATCCGCCATTTTCCTTGTTCGGCGTTCCACGTATCGTTTCCACGGCTGATGACGTACGTAAAATATTCTCAATAGAAAATTCCATCGCCAATGGCTTGACGCTTTGTGCGGGCTCATTCGGAGCCAGGGGTGACAACGACCTGACTCAAATGGCCACAGAATTCGGTGAGCGCATTCACTTTGTTCATCTGCGCAATGTAACGCGCGAACACGACGGTTCGTTTTACGAATCGGAACACCTCGACGGCGATAACGACCTGATCAGCCTGGTATCGGCATTGCTACAGCAGGAATCTGTGCGAAGTCAGGCGGGCGGGGCAGTTTCGGAGATTCCGATGCGGCCGGATCATGGCCATACGATGGGCGATGAACTGGAACATTGCGGTGTCAATCCGGGCTACTCCTATGTCGGTCGGCTTAAAGGTCTCGCTGAGCTGCGCGGCGTCATACGAACTCTCGAATGGCAGGAACGTGGAGCCTCTCGATGATCGATCCGGGTAAGTCTGTTCCGTTGACGCTTTATGACGCTATTCAGGCTGTGCCAGTAATTCCCGTTATCGTGCTGCAACGAGTCTCTGACGCGATACCCGTCGCTGAGGCACTAATCGAAGGGGGTATTTCCATATTTGAAATTACGATGCGAACCAATGCTGCCCTGCCGGGCATTGAAAAAATCGCGACGCAATTTCCTGAAGCATTCACCGGCGTCGGTACCGTTCTCAATCAGGAACAGGCAAAACAGGCAGTTGAATCCGGTGCACAGTTTATCGTCTCGCCCGGAACCGATAGGGCGACAGTCGAGTTTGCAGTAGCTTCTGGTATTCCCATAATTCCTGGTGTATCGACGGCAAGTGAAGTGCAGCATGCGAGAAATCTGGGGCTCCACGTCCTTAAGTTTTTCCCCGCTGGCGCGGCCGGAGGCATCGCCATGCTCAATGCTTTTTCATCGGTTTTTTCAGACGTTCAGTTCGTACCCACGGGTGGCGTAACCGCGAACAATTTGGCGGACTACCTAGCACTACCGAATGTAGTCGCCTGCGGTGGAAGCTGGCTGGCGCCTGCCAGGCTTGTTGCCGATGGGCAGTTTAGGGAAATAAGCCAGCTGACATTGGAGGCAATAGAAATTGCCAGGGGTACACAATCATGAGCAAATTTGTGACCTTCGGCGAGATTATGCTGCGGCTGAAAAGTCCGGGCCACGAGCGCCTTTTGCAATCGAATTCTCTGGAGGCAATATTCGGCGGCGGTGAGGCAAATGTAGCAGTCTCTCTTTGTAATTTTGGTATGCAGGCAGCCTTTGTATCAGCGCTTCCGGACAATGACATCGGCACGTCCGCAGTTCGCGAATTGCGCAGTTTCGGTGTTAACACTGACTACGTTCATCGAGCTGGAAATAGGGTCGGCATTTACTATCTGGAGTCCGGTGCGAATCAACGACCGTCCAACGTCATATATGATCGAGCCGGTTCATCGATTGCTGAAGCACAAAGCGGCGACTTCGACTGGCAGGAAATTTTCGCGAGCGCCGTTTGGTTTCATATTACTGGTATCACGCCGGCTCTAAGTGAGTCGGCTGCGGAATTGAGCCTTGAAGCCGTTAAGGCCGCTAAAGCGGCGGGCGTCACCGTGTCATGTGACTTCAACTTCCGCGGTAAGTTGTGGAGGTACGGCAAGAGTGCGCCCGAGGTTATGAGTGAGCTCGTAAAATACGTCGACGTAGGGATTGCTAACGAAGAAGATTGTCAAAAGTCACTGGGTATTTCAGCAGGGGTCGATGTCGAAAGTGGCGCTCTAGATACAGGCAAGTATGAAGCACTAAGTAGTGCGGTAATGGCCGCATACCCAAACCTCTCTTCGATCGCTATTACGTTGCGCGAGTCGCGCAGTGCTGACATCAATGGGTGGTCTGCATGCCTGCGTGACAAAGATTCTTTTATGCTCTCACGGAAGTATGAAATCACTGACATTGTTGATCGTGTCGGTAGTGGCGACAGTTTTGCGTCAGCGTTAATTTATGGGCTGAACGCCTGCGACAGCAATCAGGAAGCGCTTGAATTTGCTGTCGCAGCGGGCTGTCTAAAACATTCCATCCCAGGTGATTTCAATCGCGTCTCCGTGGCGGAAGTTGAAAAACTATTGTCTGGTGATGGATCGGGTCGTGTGCAGCGATAGCGCAACACTTTCTGAGAACCGTGCGGCAGTGCAACGCCTGTCGCCGATAACACAGCGCCAGCTCAATGAGTTCGTTGCCAGACCGCAATACGATCCTTCGGCTCTGGGTGCCGGAATCGTGCATCTCGGCGTAGGTGCATTTCATCGTGCACATCAGGCAGTTTACACGGACAGCGCACTCGCCATACATGGTGGCGACTGGCGCATAGCCGGAGTGTCTCTTCGAAGTTTGACAGCCTCTGAGCAACTGAATCCGCAGTGTGGTCTATACGCTGTTGCAAGCAAAGATGATCAGTCCTGTGATTATCGAGTAATTGGTGCGATCGAAAGGGTAATCGCAGCGATCCGGAACTCGCATGAAGCCATTGAGTTAATGGCTGCTCCGCAAACAAGAATTGTGTCGCTTACAATTACGGAGAAAGGTTATTGCCGCAATACGTCAACGGGAAATCTCGCGACTGAACACCCGGACATCGTCGCAGACTTGAATGATCCGCAAAGTCCGCGAACTGCTGCAGGCTGCATTGTCGAGGCACTAAAAAGGCGGTGTGCGCGTGGTCTTGGAGGGTTTACCGTTTTGAGTTGTGACAATCTGTCAAATAATGGAGCAGCTGCGCGTCAGGTGATCATCGAATATTCAGAATTGCTGAATAAGGACCTGTCACGCTGGATTAAGCACAACGTGACGTTTCCGTCGACAATGGTCGATCGAATTTGCCCCGCAACTACCGCAGCCGATCGTGAGCAAGCTACTATTGTGCTCGGACTGGAAGATCACGGACTGGTCGTCGCCGAGCCATTCAGTCAGTGGGTCATAGAGGATAAGTTCTGTAGCGGCCGACCTCAATGGGACGATGTCGGTGCCGAGTTGGTCGCAGACGTAGCGCCTTACGAAACCGCAAAACTTCGCCTTCTGAACGGTAGCCACTCTGCGCTGGCATTCATCGGACTTCTAGAAGGCCATGAATTTATTCATCAGGTGATGGAAGACGGCAATATGGCTTCTTTCATAAGGCATCTGATGCAAGAGGAAGTTAGAACAACGCTGCAGGTGCCGGAAGGATTCGATGTCGGCCAGTACATTGACAGTATTGTCGAACGATTTGCGAATTCGACATTGCCTTACCGGACCGCACAGGTCGCCATGGACGGGTCGCAGAAGCTGCCGCAGCGGTTACTGGGCACAGCCATGGATCGGCTGGGTGACAAGAAAGGAATTGATGCAATATCGCTCGCGATTGCTGCGTGGATTCGTTATGTCACCGTCGAGGATGAGCGTGGGAGGCGCAACGTGATCGATGACCCGCTCAAAGACCAGTTGGCCAAAATGCCCTCATCAACGACGCACAGTGCCGCCGATGTGGTTGATGCTGTGCTGAGCCTCACAGATGTATTTGAACAGCGAGCAGCAGGCAGTGCCGAGTTTCGTCATAGCCTCACTGCGTCGCTCGACGCAATAGTGTGCCACGGTGCCGGTGAAGCGGTCAGGCGATTGAAGATACGGTCCCGCTAAATAGTGGGTTCCCAGCCGAGCTCGTATTCGCGACTCCATAGATTATCGGCAACGTCATTGACCGGCCTGCCGGTTTCGGCGCTACAGTCCAGCGTCTCGCCGGTTCGATAAGCAATGTTGGCCAGGTGGCACATCAAGGTACTCTTGTGCCCGTCATTCACCGGCGAATGCTGATCAGTGTTCGTGCCGCGAATTACTTCGAGGTGATTGTTGACGTGCAACGTATTTAACGGTCCCCCACCACGAGTATCAGTTGTCGCGCTGTCGACTTTAACTTTGACTTCGTGTTGCAGCTTGCCGCCCAGGTCATAAATTTCGTAACCGTTGCGATCAACGATGGCCGATCCTTTAGTACCGTAAATCAGGGTTCCTCTTCCGCGGCCAAATTTGTTGACCTTGTTGCAACTGTGACCTTCCCAAACGACCGTTGCATCGGCAAATTCGTAAGTTGCCTCTATTGTGTCGTACATCTCCCAGTCGTCTTCCGTGTAGTAGCGCCTTGCGCCGCGGACTTCGACTTTGTCCGGGTAGTCGGCTCCGATTGCCCAGCGGGCAATATCGAGTTCGTGCATGGCGTTATTGCAGGTTTCACCGGTGCCCCAGTCCCAGAACCAGTGCCAGTTGTAGTGCACAACGTTGTCCTGGTAATCCCTGCGAGGTGCGGGTCCTTGCCAGAGATCCCAATCCAACCAGTCTGGTGCAGCGACAACTTTTCCGTTGCCAATCGTGTCGCGGTTGTTTGCATACCATGTATAGACATTGTAGATATCGCCCAGTTCGCCTTGCCGGATCCTGTTGATCAGTTCAATTGTCTCCAGCGCTGAGCGTTGTTGATTTCCTACCTGGACGATTTTTCCATGATGCTCTTGCGCCTTGATCAGAAGTTCGCCCTCTGCAGGGTTATGACTGACCGGTTTCTCGAGATACACATGTTTGCCGGCCTGCAAGCCGAGGATTGCGCCGGGTGTATGCCAATGATCCGGTGCTGCTATCACCATCAGGTCTGTATCCGATGATTCGAGGGCCTTGCGAAAATCTGTGTGTACACGTGCTTTTGCGAAGCCACCCTCAGCTAGTTCTGCGTTGGCCGCGTCGCATCTTCGGACATCCGGATCGCAAAGATCAGTAACAATTGCACCGCTTGCGCCAGCGAAATCCTGTGTTAGGACACCTCCACGGCCGCCAACGCCCATGACGATGACATTGATGCGGTCATTGGCGCCGATAATTCTTGCGTAGCTGGCTGCGCTGCTCGACAGGGCTGAAACAGCTAGTGTTGTACCCGCTGCATGCCTTAAAAACTGTCTGCGTGATGTCATCAATATTCTCCTAATGGAAACGGACTGTTCCAGTATGGTCTGGCAAATTACAGCAAAATTTTGGCGATCGTAATTTCAGTGTTTTCTATATCAGCGATTGCGAGCTTGTTTGAAGGAACTCGAATTGCCGCTATCGACTGGGGGCTGGCCCTGTTGACTCCCTGGGAACAAACTGCGGTGAGACCGTCGTCCCGAATGCATTTGCGCCTTCCGTGTCGTCACTAATCTGAGCCAGTAGTTTTCGGATTCCCAATTCTACTACCTCATCGGATTTTCTGATAATGGTCGACAAGGAAGGCACAACGAACGTCGAGAATGGCGAACCATCGAACCCGACCACTGACAAATCGTCCGGGATTCTAAGTCCCAAATGCGCGGCAACATTCATAACTGCGAACGCCATTTCGTCATTTGCTGCAAAAATGGCGGTAGGGCGTTGCTCGAGCGACAGAAGTACCTCCGCGGCCTGAAAGCCGGAGTCATACGTATATGCACCCTCAGTAACCATTTCATCCGCTAGTTTAAGATTCTGATTCTCTAGCGCGTGTACGAAGGCCTCATGTCGCCTGCGCGAAGACAATGAAGCGCTCGGCCCGGAAATGAAACCGAAATCCCGATGGCCCTGACGCACCAGATATCGAACCATGTCCGAAATGGATGACAGATAGTCCGTGACGACCAGCCGGGAGGTTGCGTCGCTGACGTCTGACGTGACTCGCACGTAGTTGCAGCCGACCTCTTTAAGTTTTTCGCCCAGGCCCTCAATTTCCGATACCGGAGGGAGGATGATGGCGCCATCCAGATTGGCACGATTCACGAATCGAGCGATATTCTCGACCGCGTGGTCGCTAGCCAAATTACAGATGTGGACAACCAATTCGTATCCTTCGTCCTCGACTATGTTTAGCATGCCCTGCTGCACTTCGTTGACGAACAGCGTAGGGAGGTCGTAAATCAATCCAAGCAGAAACGAACGCTGTGCCGCGAGGCCGCGAGCCTGCCGGCTGGGTGAAAAATTGAGTTCCCTGATGGCGTCCTCAATTTTGGATCGCGTCGCCAATTTGACTTTATCGGATCCATTCAACACGCGCGTTACAGTTCGTTTGTGTACGCCGGCCAGCGCGGCCACGTCGTTAATAGTTGGCGTTTTCGTTCTCACAACCATTAATTCATCCCGACGGTTTGTTCAGTCATCAATCTATGAGCCCAAAGAATCGCGGCAGCGCTTCACTCAGCGCCGGCACGTAGGTCACTAGCATCAACGCTAAAATCATAGCGATGTACATTGGAATCATTGGGCGCACAATATTGCTGATGCTTGTTTTCGCAATCGCGCAGCCGACAAAAAGAATACTGCCAACGGGCGGCGTGCATAGACCGATGCAGAGATTCAGCACCATCATGATGCCGAAATGCAGCGGTGACATGCCTAGCTCAGCAGCTACTGGCAGGAAGATCGGCGTAAAGATCAGAACGGCGGGCGTAATGTCCATGAAAATACCAACCACCAACAACACCAGGTTGATCAGCAGAAGTATTATGATCGGGTTGTCGCTCAGAACCACCATGGCGTTTGCTACGGTGGCCGGAATGTTTTCGTAAGCAAGAATCCAGGACATCGCCATCGAAGTGCCGATCAGGAACATTACGATCGCCGTCGTTTCTACCGATTTCAATAACAGGGCCTTCAGGTCCTGTAAATTGATTTCCCGGTATATGAAGATGGAGAGAAACCCGGCGTACAAAACGGCAATGGCACCCGCTTCGGTGGCTGTGAAGATACCGGCAACTATCCCGCCGATGATCAGAACAATCAGAAACAGGCTCGGTAAAGCGGACACTGTGCACCTGAGCAACACGTTAAAAGGTGCGCGTACGCCGGCGGGAAAATTATGCTGTCTTGCGTACACGGCACACACTGCCATTAGGCCAAGACCGACAAGAATGCCCGGTACGTAACCCGCAATAAAGAGCGCGGAGATCGATACGCCGCCGCTGGCGACAGCATAGACGATAAGAATGTTACTAGGCGGAATTAACATGCCGGTTGTCGCCGATGTCACGGTGACGGCCGCATTAAAAGTTTTGTCATAGCCGGCTTTGTTCATCTCAGGGATCATGAAGCCGCCAATCGCCGATGTGGCCGCCACTGCTGAACCCGAAATCGAACCGAATAGCATGCAGGAAATAACGTTGACGAAAGCGAGCCCGCCCGGCACCGAACCAATCAGGGCTTTCGAAAAGTCGATCAGGCGTCGGGCTATCCCGCCGCGGGCCATCAACTGACCAGATACGACAAACAGGGGAATTGCCAGCAGCGCAAAGCTGTTGATGCCCCCGGCCATGCGTTGCGCAATGGTGGTAACCGCCGGGACGAAGTCCATTGTTGTTAGCATCATCGCCAACGTCGACAAGCCCAGACAAATTGCGATCGGCACGCCCAGCACGAATAAAACGACGAAAACAAGAATCAGGATTACGGTAGCCATCTCAGGCTCCCGAGTCCGTGAAATGATCCAGCTCCGCTTTACCCTCATCCGTTGCCGCCGCAATTGCGTACACGCAAATCAGGGTGCCCGCCGCAGGTATAACCGCATAAACCCATGCGATGGGAAGTCCCAGCACCGCCGAGTGTTGTTTTAACTCCCAGGTGAGAACAACGAGGTTGCTGCCGCCGATAATCAGAACCGTCAGGGAAAACAGAATGACCGCAACGAGCGTTAACAGTTTAAGGGTTTTCGCGGACTGTCCAGACAGCTTTTGCGGCAACAGATCAAACCCTAAATGTACACCGGTTCGAAAGGCGTAGGCAGCGCCAAGCAATCCAACCCAGATCATCAGGAAACGGGCGGCTTCTTCGGTCCACGAACTGGGTGATGCAAAGACGTATCGCGAAATTACCTGCCAACTAACGGCAGCCACCAGGGCGATCATCAACGTGATTAATATATTGTTCAATACGTTGTCGAGGGCACGAGTAATTCGGTGCATTGTTTATTCCACCGCTTCGATCGCATTTAACAGACGGCCAATTTCGGTGCCATCGTAAGAGGCTTTCATTTCCTGTACTGCCGCGATGAATGGTTGCTTGTCTGGATAGGTAACGTTGACTCCGGCTTCTCTCACAGCCGCGAGTGCCTCTTCGGTCGACGCCTGCCAAAGTTCTCGCTGGTAAGCGACCGAATCGTCTACAGCCAATTGCAACCATTCCTGCTGCTGTTTGTTTAGCAGATCCCACACATGAGAGCTCATCAGAATCATATCCGGCACAGATGTATGCTCATTCAATGCGTAGTACCTGCAAACTTCGTAGTGTCCCGACAGGTAGAAGCTCGGTGGATTGTTCTCAGCGCCATCTACCACGCCTTGCTGCAGTGCCGTGTATAACTCGCCCCAGTCGATTGGAGTCGCGCTGCCACCCATCGCAGCAATCATCTTGACTGCGGTCTGACTTTTCTGCACACGGATTTTCATCCCACCGACATCTGCCGGCGAATCCACCGGCGTATCTACCATGTAAAAGCTGCGGCTGCCGGAATCGTAATACCCCATACCTTTGAGGCGTGCGACATCGACTGATTCAAGCAACTCCCGGCCGATCTCTGAATCGAGCGCGCTGAAGTAATGCTCACGGTCTCGAAATACGTAAGGGATGCTGAAAACCTGCATGGCGGGCACGAATGCTTCCAGCGGCGAGGCCGAAACTTTGGTCATGGCCAGCGACCCGATCTGTACCAATTCGACAAGGTCCCTCTCGGAACCGAGCTGGCCGCCCGGGTAAATGTCGATACGCATAGTGCCGTTGGAATAAACGTCGAGCTGCTCCGCCATGTAGACCATGCCCTGATGTACCGAGTGGCCGGTATCTAGGCCGTGGGCAAGCTTCACTACAAGGGCATCCTCGTTCTGGGAGCACGCGCTGAGAAGGGCGCAAAGAACTGCCAGTCCAATCATCCTGACTAAGATTTTTGTCATTGGCTCTACTTCATTCTTGTCTTGTCCCGGCACGTTAGATCATAATGCTACCGGTAGCAACATTATATTCCTGGCTAGCGACGACAAGAAACAAGCGATGACGAAAACGACAACAAAGCGTTCAGAGCGGTTGTTTCCCGCAGATCCCACCTTGCGTCGAATAGCCATTGAGCTCTACGAATCTGTTCGACACCTGCCGATCGTGAGCCCGCACGGCCATACTGACCCAGCCTGGTTCGCGCTGAACGAACAGTTCCCGGATGCCGTGGAATTGTTGATAAAACCGGATCATTATCTGATTCGGATGCTGTACAGCCAGGGCATTTCATTGGAGTCGCTCGGCATTGCGCCCCTTGACGGAATGAACGTAAAGACCGATTCACGGCAAATATGGCGGCTCTTTGCACAAAACTTTTACCTGTTTGCTGGCACCCCATCTCGTATCTGGCTAGACCATGTTTTCAATGAGGTCTTCGGCCTGGAGGAGTTGCTTAATGGCGAGACTGCCGACCGATTTTTCGATCACATTAACGATTGCCTGGGTCGCCCTGAATTCCGGCCGCGAGCATTGTTCGATCGCTTCAATGTCGAAGTTCTCGCAACCACTGAATCACCACTTGACTCACTGGAGTACCACCAGACGATCAGGGGCAGCGACTGGGATGGCAGGGTAATCACTACCTATCGTCCCGACCCCGTCGTGGATCCGGACTATGAAAACTTTCGTGCCAATGTCGAACGTTTTGGCGAGGTCACAGGCGAGGATACATCTAGGTATGCTGGATACCTGGCTGCGCATCGCACTCAGCGCCGCGTATTTCAGGCAATGGGCGCGACCGCTACCGATCACGGACATCCGACGGCAGCTACAGCCGATCTGGACGAACAATCGTGCGAGGCACTTTATTGCAAGGTGCTCGAAGGAAGCTGTTCGGTCGAAGAGGCGGAGCTATTCCGCGCACAGATTCTCACCGAGATGGCCGGGATGAGCCTCGATGATGGCCTAGTCATGCAAATACATCCTGGCAGCTACCGCAATCACAACTCGTTGCTGTTCGACAAGTTCGGGCGTGACAGGGGTGCGGATATTCCACAACGTACTGATTATGTGCATGCCCTGAAGCCCTTATTGGATCGATTTGGCAACGAACCCGGACTCACTGTCATTCTTTTTACCCTTGATGAAACGAACTACAGTAGGGAACTGGCGCCGCTGGCAGGTCACTACCCGTGCCTGCGCCTCGGCCCACCCTGGTGGTTTGCTGACAGTGCCGAAGGCATGCTGCGTTTTCGCAGGCAAACGACTGAAACCGCTGGGTTCTACAACACGGTTGGCTTCAACGACGACACCCGGGCGTTTCTCTCTATTCCAGCTCGCCACGATGTGGCCCGGCGTATTGACTGCTCATTCCTGGCAACCCTGGTTGCCGAGCATCAAATCGGTAAAGCAGAGGCTGGAAAAATCGCCGGCGAGCTTGCCTACGGTTTGGCCAAGTCAGCTTATCGACTTTGAAAAGTTGTAAGCGAAGCAAGAACGACATACCGGAACGTTGAAGTACAAAAGGTGAAATCCACTCACGGTGCGACTTAAGAGAAAAAATATATGTTCAGACGAAACTCAATTTATCTCTTTTTTTTAATGTTCTGGCTTCTGTCCTGTGGCTCTGCCGAGCAACAAACCGGATTGCCCGCACCTGCTGCACTTCCGACAATTACGGAATTGCCGGACCCGTTATTGATGTTGGA
>JAQWSV010000087.1 GCA_029243005.1 Woeseiaceae bacterium | reverse complement strand
GGGCGATGTCAATATTGCGGAACCAAAAGCGCTGATCGGTTTTGCCGGGCCACGGGTGATCGAGCAGACAGTGCGACAAAAGCTCCCCGAGGGCTTCCAGCGCAGCGAATTCCTGCTGGATCACGGCGCCGTCGACATGATAGTGGATCGACGTGAGCTTCGCGACGCAATTGCAGACCTGCTGGCGAAGCTAGAGAACCGACCTGCGCCGGCCCATTAGGGGCCGCCGCAGGTTTTTTCGCGTCGGCGGAGATTCATCCTTGCAGTTCATTCCGTGAAAGGTCGCTGCTTTCTTTGTATTGCTTTCGGATGAGTGACACGCTGTCTTTTTATTCGCTCGACGACTGGTTGCCCTGGCTCGAGTCGCTGTCTCCCCGGGAAATCGTTCTGGGTCTGGAGCGCGTGCATACCGTACTCGAACAACTTTCATTGTCGCGTCCCGAGTGCGTCATCACCATTGCCGGGACGAATGGTAAAGGGTCCAGTATTGCTATCGCCGAAGCGCTATTCCTGCAGCAAGGCATCCGGACGGGCAGTTATACGTCTCCGCACGTGTATCGATACAACGAACGGACGCGCATCGGCGGAAAGCCCGTAAGCGATGCCACGATTATCTCGGCATTGCAGGCGGTAGAGGCCGCTCGTGGGGATATCCCGCTTACGTTCTTCGAGTTCGGCACGCTGGCCACACTGGTGGTATTTGCAGATGCCTCCGCGGATGTATGGCTACTCGAGGTGGGCATGGGTGGCCGGCTAGATGCGGTGAATGCTATCGAACCCGATGGATGCCTGATCACCAACGTTTCACTCGATCACTGTGCCTGGCTGGGAAATGACATCGAATCTATCGCCGCCGAGAAAGCCGGCATCATGCGCGCCGGCAAGCCGGTGGTATTTGGCGCAGCGTTGGTGCCGGAGGCGATCTCACATCGAGCATCGGAGACCTGCGCTGAACTGATCGTTGCCGACCGCGATTTCAGTTATGAAATCAATCTGGACAAGTCGTGGTCGTGGCAAGGCCGGCGTCTGGGGCTGGATGACATCGCGCCGCCTGCAATGCAGGGAGGCGTGCAGTACCAGAATGCAGCTGGGGTTCTCGCCTTGTTCGAGGCGTTATCTCTAGAAAAAATGCTGCACCCACGCGATGTGGATTCAGCCATGAAAAGCGCACATGTTGCCGGCCGCTTTGAGCAGGTTGTTGATCGGTGGATTGTCGACGTGGCCCACAATCCGGCCGCCGCCGAGGCGCTGGCTGGAGAGCTTGATGCGCTCGAAATGAAAAGGCCGCTGATCGCGGTCGTCGGTATGCTAGCGGACAAAGATGTCCCAGGCTATATCGAACCATTCGGACCGCTTGTAGACCAATTCATCGCTGTTTCAATTGAGGCAGCACGTGGGACCGATGCACAGAAGACCGCACAAGCCATTGCCAATACGACCAACAAGCCTTGCCAGATCATAGATATTGTCGACGATGCTCTGGCTGCGGCAGCAGCAATAGCCGGTGATGACGGACGGATCCTGGTCACCGGTTCCTTTTATGTCGCCGGACCAGCCCTAAAATGGATAGAGCACGCCACCACGGACCGCGCCGCTTCAGAGACGCGCTGATGGTGGTCGTCGCTTGGGTTATACTCGCGCCGCATGGAGATCGACGAATTTGCATAGCCTGACTGATAGGGCCCTGAAAGAACGAATTATCGGTGCAGTGGTACTGGTCCTTCTGGTAGTGCTTGTTGTACCCGTTTTTCTCGATGGCCCGTCCGAGGAGACCGCGGTGGTCAGCGAGTCCGTGACACTACCTGGTCAAAACGACCAAAAACGAACGCAGCAAACGATCGTGCTCGACAGAAATCGCAGTCAGCCGGTACCAGCGACGCGTAGCGGGGAGACCTTCCAGCGTACATCTGGTCACGAGGTTGTCATCGAGGAATCGTCGCCGTCACCACCGGATTCGAAGCTGACCATCGCGGAGACCTCTGTACCGGAGCCTGCGCCAGCACAGCAGTCTGCTATTGCGCAGTCAAGCACCGGTATGTGGGCCGTTCAGCTCGGCAGTTTCTCGAATAAGGAAAACGCTGAGCAATTGGCGGCGGATTTGAGAGATCAGGGTTTTGCGGCCTTCCTGAGCGAGGTGTACAACAGCGGGACAGCCCTGCAACGTGTCCGCATCGGACCACAGAAGGATCGTTCTTCAGCTGAGTCTATCGCGTCTCAGCTGGCCCGAGTCGGCCATGAGGGTCGGGTAGTTCCACATCCTTAACGGTGATGATTGACCATCTGCTAGAATCGCTCCTTCCGACAGACCGGTATCATCCGAACCAGACGAAGCACGCTATCTGATGGAGATTGTCGACATTGTGATAATCGTCGCCACCCTTTCTTCGGTGGTTGTCGGCTTGTACCGCGGACTCGTCAAAGAGGCGATTTCCATCGCTTCACTCCTGGTCGCAATCTGGGCAGCGATGCGACTTGGGCCGGCCGCCGTTGGGTGGCTCGGCGGCACGATTGATTCGACAGAGTTGCAGCTCTGGGCAGGACGTTTTCTTATATTCATTATTGTGCTGACCGCGGGTGTAGTTGTCGGCTGGGCGATTTCCAAGATCGTTCACATGACTGGCCTTTCGATCTTTGATCGGATGCTCGGTGGTTTTTTCGGACTGATGCGCGGAGTGCTTTTTGTTGGTGTGTTTGTCCTTGCCGGAAGATACACTGGATTTGACGCAGAACCATGGTGGCTGCAATCCGACATTATTCCCTTTGGCGAGCAAATTGCTGACCGGATTATCGAGATGGCGCCGCGCAGCATGGAGTTGTTGCAACACATGCCAGAAGAGCTTGAGTTTTGACACCTGGATTCGAACTGTGACAAGGATCTGAACAGAAATTATGTGTGGCATCGTCGGAATTGTAGGCAAGGAACCGGTCAACCAGTCGATTTATGACGCGCTAACCGTCTTACAACATCGCGGTCAGGACGCTGCGGGAATAGTGACCTGGGGTAAAGACGGGTTAAAGTCCAGAAAAAGCAATGGACTCGTCCGCGATGTGTTTCAGCAGCGCCACATGCTTCGATTGTCCGGCAATGTGGGTATCGGCCACATTCGCTATCCGACTGCGGGCAGCGCTCAATCGTCGGAAGCGCAGCCATTCTACGTCAACTCACCATACGGCATTTGCCTCGCGCACAATGGCAACTTGACGAATCAAGATGAGCTGACAGAGCACCTGACGCGCGAGGATCGCCGTCACTTGAATACAGGCTCCGATTCTGAAGTGCTTCTTAACGTGTTCGCCCACGAGCTGCAGAAGCGAACGGATGGCGAGCCAACCGCCGAGCAAATTTTCGACACCGTCGATGCCGTACATGACCGTTGCTCAGGCGGCTACGCGGTGGTCGCTATGATCATTGGTCACGGAATCGTGGCATTTCGTGATCCCAATGGCATCCGCCCTGTTCTTTTTGGCGAGCGAGATACGCGAAACGGGAAGGAATACATGGTTGCTTCGGAGTCCGTCGCGCTCGACAGCCTGGGTTTTTCCAATGCCCAGGACTTGAAGCCGGGCGAGGCCGTATTTATCGGTAATGATGGTTCGTTGCACCGCCGTGAGTACCAGGGGAAGACGAGTTATTCGCCGTGTATTTTCGAATTTGTCTATTTTGCGCGGCCCGACTCGGTCATTGACAGCTTGTCGGTTTACAAGGCCCGGCTGCGTATGGGCGAGCAACTCGCGGGCCAGATCGTAAGGGAGTGGCCTGATCACGATATTGACGTGGTGATTCCCATTCCGGATACCAGCCGCACAGCCGCAGTGCAGGTTGCCTACCACTTGGGCGTCAAGTATCGCGAGGGGTTCATCAAGAATCGTTATATTGGCCGAACCTTCATCATGCCAGGACAGGCGGAGCGCACCCAGTCAGTAAGACGCAAACTCAACGCAATCGATCTTGAGTTCCGCAATAAGAATGTTCTGCTCGTCGACGATTCGATTGTGCGTGGAACGACATCCCGTCAGATCATCAAGATGGCTAGGGAGGTAGGAGCACGGAAAGTCTACTTCGCTTCGGCGGCGCCGCCCGTCCGGCATCCCAATGTCTACGGCATCGACATGCCGGCCGCATCTGAATTGATCGCGAATGGTCGAACTGTGGAACAGATTGAAGAGCTCATCGGCGCCGACCGCCTGATTTATCAGGACCTGCATGGTCTGATTCGATCGGTTCGCCACGACAATTCGGATATCTCGCAATTCGATACGTCCTGCTTCTCCGGTGTGTATGTGACCGAGGACGTGACGGAGGGCTACCTCCGCGACTTGGAGAAAGCGCGTTCTGATGCAGCCAAGGCAAGAACTAATCAGAAATGGCAATTGCCCGAGCTGACGCGGAGTAGTCAGCAGACGTCATCGGACGAGGCGCTCAGCGCCTGATCCGGTCCGATCGACCAGCGGCGCGACGTTGCCGGGGGCAGGTTGCAACTATGAGCATCAAGGTGATGATCATCGACGGGCATGCCGACTTCCGTAGTCTTCTGATGCACCATGTGACGACGCACTGGTCCGATGCAATCATCTCCAGCTACGACCCGATAACGGCTGGCCACCTGCCTGACGAGTTTTCGGGTGCGGGCAATGATGTCGTATTACTGGGTGACGTCCAGGGCGATCGCGACCCTATGCTGACACTGCGCCAGTTCGCGAAGACGCCGACGTTTCCTCCTGTCGTATATTTCGGCAACGCCACCAAGACGCAAGCCCTGGGTGCTGGGGCAAGTGAATTTTTCGAGCGTGACGGCATTCGTCATAACGCCTTCATCGTGCGTGTCGAGGATATTCTCCGCAGCCGTCAGAACGTCTCGCGAAACTATTCTCTGTT
>JAQWSV010000063.1 GCA_029243005.1 Woeseiaceae bacterium | reverse complement strand
CAAGTATCGAGCGGTTGAAAGACGTTGGTGAATGGATGAGCGTGAATTCTTCGTCGATCCATGGCACCACCGCCAGCCCTTTTGTTCGTCTAACGTGGGGGCGGGCCACTAAGAAGGAATATCCCAATGCGACGGAGCTTTACTTGCACGTGTTTGATTGGCCAGAGGATGGATTGCTCAGGGTAGACGGTTTGCGCAGCGAGGTGAGCGGCGCCTACTTCATGGCGGACTTTCAGCAACAGATTCAAGTCGACAAAACACAGGCAGGTGTCGTGTTGCACCTTCCGGACAAACCGCTTGACGAGGTTGACACGGTCATCGTGTTGAAGATCACCGGCAAACTCGACGTGGAGAGGATACTGCCTGTACAAGATGGAGAAGGTGTCCTGGTGCTGGCAATGGATGATGCCCATATCCATAACCCCGGGTATGGAGGTAGATTGGAATTGAGTCAGGACGACAATTCTGCTTTCTACCTCGACGGGTGGACGGACTTCCAAAGTCACGTGGATTGGCTAGTAAGGGTCGATAAGCCCGGTACGTTCGACATTTACGCCGATGTCGCCGCGGAGAAGTCTGCGGGGTTCCTGTTATTGGCGAACGACGAGGAAAAATTGCTCACCGTAGAATCAACCGGTGGCCTGCAGACTATTACGACTCAACTCATCGGCCAATTGATGTTGCCCGAAGGAGAGTCTGTGATTGGGATTACGCCACAGGAGTCACTGTGGAACCCGATTATGCTGCGTTCGGTAACGCTGAAGCCAGTGACGCAGAAATAGTAGCTAAAGGGGTTGGGTCATATTACTTCCTTCGGCCGTTATTGACTCATATCGGGCGGCGTTGATCCGAGGAGATCGCCAAGCGGTCGAGCAAATTCAATAGTCTATCGATGACCCATCCGTTCTTTGTGGCGCTTCTCATTGCACGCGGTCTGACCATCCTTTTCATGTTCTATGTTGTTTGCGCCTGGAGATCTGCGTTGTTGCTGAGCTGTCGGTACTGTGACCAAGATCTAGTCAATTTAAGCGGGAAGCGATACAGCTGACGCCGCATCGGTTGATTCTCCAACATTCCAGTTCGTCTCCAAAACACTATTGATCCCCTCAATGAATTTTCCGAATGCGGAATTTGCGAGTGTTCTTCACTGGACTGCCGTGCTACAATTTTACTCCAGTATATTATAAGTTCTTTATATATTTATGTTATTGCGAACATCAACATTAATTCAACGGCTTAAGATCCTCGGCGATCCGATCCGTATGCGGCTCGTTGCCTTGTGCAACAAGGGTGAGTGCAGCGTGTCGGAGTTGACCCGTGTGATTGGACAGAGCCAGCCGAGAATTTCGCAGCAACTGAAGGCGCTATGTGAGGCGGGAGTGCTGAGTCGCTTCCGCGATGGCAAGCGTGTCTTTTATTGCGTACCACGCAGCGGAGACCCGGGTAAAGAGCTGAAGCAGCTACTCGCACTCATTCCACATGAGGACCCCGAATTCGCGGCCGACTGGAATCTTCTGCAGAAAGGCCGTGGTGATCGAATCGATGACAGTGCACAAGATAACCAGGATGAGTTTGCACAGCGCGCATTGCATCGCGCCATTCTCGATCTGACTGTAACGAGGCCCATAGGCGATCTGCTCGATGTTGGCTGTGGTCGTGGAGCCATTCTCAAACTGCTTGCCAGTCGTGCAAGTCGTGCCGTTGGCGTTGACATCGACGCAGATGCCAGGCAATTGGCTCGTGCAGAATTGATGCTGGCGGGTATTCCGAATTGCAGCTTGAGAAAAGGCGACATGTATCGACTGCCGTTCGCGGATGCTGAGTTCAACACCATCGTCATCGATGACGTGCTGGAAAATGCGCAGAAACCGGCGCGTGTTCTTGCCGAAGCGCGCCGTCTCCTGCGACCGGGCGGTCGCCTGTTCGTTCTAGAGTCGGTCGCAAATCAACCGTCACACCAGGTTCAGGAAGCGCTGGCGATATGGAGTCGCGAAGCGGGACTCCGGCTGGCGCCGGCCCGATTTGCACCGCAGAAAAACCCGGTATGGCTCGTTTCGGTGGCGACTGCAGCCGAAAAGCGAACTGAGGCTGCTTGATCGCAGGTTAAGGCCATGACGGCTGACAACATAGAAGTCTCGTTCGAGTTTTTCCCGCCAAACACAGAGGCCATGGAAGAAACGCTGTGGAATTCCATTCGCCATCTTGGTGTGCTGCACCCTTCGTTTGTATCTATCACCTACGGTGCGGATGGTTCGACACGTGAACGTACACACGCGGCCGTCACGCGTATCCAGAATGAAACTGAGCTGACTGCGGCGCCGCACCTGACATGCATCGGTGCAAGTCGCGGCGAGATTGAAGACATCGCGCTACGCTATTGGGATATGGGTATTCGCAATCTCGTCGCATTGCGAGGCGATCCGCCGCGAGATGACAGTACTTACCGTCCCGATCCGAACGGTTATGCCTATGCGTCTGATCTGGTTGCCGGATTGAAACAGGTCGCAGACTTCGATATTTCAGTCGCGGCCTATCCCGAGGTGCATCCGGAGGCGGGGAGTGCTTCTGCGGATATCGACAATCTCAAACGAAAGCTCGACGCTGGCGCGTCACGCGCCATCACCCAGTTTTTTTTCGAGATCGAACACTTTTTTCGTTTTCGTGACCAATGCGCGGCTTCAGGTATAGATGCGCCCGTCGTACCCGGTATCCTGCCGATCACTCGGTTCCCTCAACTGACACGGTTTGCGGCTCAGTGTGGAGCGACCGTACCGGCGTGGCTTGAAGACCGCTTCGATGCGCTCGAGGACGATGCGGAAACCCGCAAACTGATTGCAGCTAGCGTGGCGATTGAACAGGTGACCTTGTTAAAGAAAGAAGGCGTACGTGAATTTCACTTTTACACACTCAATCGCTCAGAGCTGGCGTTCGCCATTTGTCATGCGATCGGTGTGCGGCCAAAGAAGGCAGCATAACCATGGACCGGACCAAACGAGTCGAATCGATGATGGCCGCGCTCGACGAGCGAATCCTATTGCTGGACG
>JAQWSV010000054.1 GCA_029243005.1 Woeseiaceae bacterium | reverse complement strand
GTACGATTCTAATTGCAGGGCAAGATGTAACCACCGTGGACCCAGCCGACCGTGATCTGTCGATGGTGTTTCAGAATTATGCACTGTTTCCACACATGACCTGTCGTGCAAATCTCGAGTTTCCGCTAAAGACCGAGGGCGTCAAGAAAGCAGAAGTTTCCCGCAGAGTCGAAGCGGCTGGTCGGTTACTACGCATTGAGTCAATCCTTGACCGTAAGCCAGCAGAATTGTCGGGTGGTCAACGTCAACGCGTCGCGATTGGTCGCGCCATCGTCAAGGAACCAAAGGTTTTTCTATTCGATGAGCCTTTGTCGAACCTTGACGCCGCATTGCGCATCAAGATGCGCGTAGAAATCACTAAACTGCACCGGCAACTACAAAATACGATTATCTATGTCACACACGATCAGGTCGAGGCCATGACAATGGCTGACCGCATTGTGGTGTTACGCGATGGCCGGATAGAGCAAGTGGGCACCCCCCATGAATTGTATTTTCATCCTGCAAACCAGTTTGTTGCGACGTTCATCGGCGCACCCCAAATGAATTTGCTACCTTGTCAGGCAGTTGAGAATGAGGTCGGAAAAACGACATCTATTCGTGTCGGTCAGGACACGATGGCTACGTTACCGATCCCTGCTAGTGAACCTAGGGACGGGCCTCTTACACTTGGGTTCCGACCGGAGCACGTTGAGTTCGAGCAACCAGAAGGTGATTTTGTGAAGCTTACGCTGAGAACGGATGTGATCGAAAATCTCGGTGCTGTGACAAACGTCCACGGTCAAGTACTGACCTCAGCTTCAGACGAAGTAGATGTTACGGTCTCCAACAACTCCCAGGCCGTGTTTGAGGGACATAAGTCGATTCCAATATGGATTGCGGTTGAGAATTGTCATCTGTTCACAACTGATGGGACTGCCTTGCCTCGCGACGTAGAACCGCCGAGCTGGAAATAATTCGAACAGCCGTCTCAACCTGGTCAAGGGCTGGATAGAAGAAGTTTTGGACCTGTAGGATTTAGGAGCCTTAACATGACATGGAGACTTACTTTAGGCAGTGTCGTGATCGCCGCTACACTAGTATCGGGACCCGCATTTGCGCAGGATGATTTCAGCGCCGTCTATGTGATGAGCGACAACCTCGGCGATATGGGTTTTAACGACAACGCTGCGACTGGATTTGCGCGCGTCGAAAAAGACTGTCGTCATGGGTCGTCCTGTTTCAACAGGCGAGAAAATATGAGGTTTCGTCAAGCAGTAGCATCAACATTGCTTGCAATCACTGTTGCATTAGACTCCCCACGACTCAGTACCTACCATTCGGAATAACACAATCTGACCCGAGCAAGAAATGTCTTCAGAACAACAGCCGACAGGCAATTCCCGAACCGGCGATGAGTATCCAACGGATGCATCTCCCGATTCAGAGGTTCCAAACGAGGCAACGTCCATTTCACGCCGAAGACTCCTGTCAGGTGCGGGAGCAATTGGAACAGCCTTTATCTTTGGAAAAAGTACTGAACTCGCTGCGCAGACTGAACAGTCATCTCCAATTCTCGATCCATCAAGCGATACGAGCAAGGTCTTGGGCACCCCGGGAACAGAACTAGGTCAACGTTCACCACACGAAAAGATCTCCCGTTTTCTGAGGCCCGGCAGGCCCTGGACCTCCGGCACGCCGCACGAAGACCTGATGGGAACGATTACGCCTTCCGACTTGCACTTTGAGCGACACCATTCAGGCGTCCCTGCTATTGATCCAGCAAAATACGCACTGCTTATTCATGGGATGGTTGATAGACCGAGCGTTTTTTCCCTCGATAATCTGAAACATTTTCCATCAGTAACATCGGTTCATTTCCTTGAATGCGCCGGTAACTATCCGTCCAGGCCTGATGAGAATACTCGCCCGTCCCGGGTAGCGCCCTTGTTGAGCAACTCCGAGTGGACCGGTGTACCGCTAAGAATCCTGCTGGAAGAAGTGGGAGTAGATCCTGATGCCAGCTGGTTGATAGCGGAAGGTCAGGATGCGGTCAAGATGAACCGCAGCATCCCTATAGAAAAAGCCTGGGACGATGCGATGATTGCTTATGGACAAAATGGCGAACCGTTGCGTCCTGAACAGGGTTATCCAGCCCGTCTGTTCAACCCTGGCTGGGAGGGCAACACGAGTATCAAGTGGCTGAGGAGGATTGAAGTCACCAAGCAGCCGTCAATGACCCGGGAGGAAACAGTCCGCTACTCCGAATACACCAAGGGAAACAAGATTCGGCAGTTTTCCTTTGTTATGGATGCAAGATCACTAATCACCAGCCCTGGATACCCAGAGACCATTCGTCCGGGCTTCGTTCAAATACAGGGAATCGCCTGGAGCGGACGAGGAAAGATATCTCAAGTCGAGATAAGTGTGGATAACCGGAAAACATGGCAGCCCGCGATACTCCAGGAACCGGTATTAAGCAAATCCTGCACTCGATTTCATTTTCCGTGGCAGTGGGACGGGGAACCAGCTGTCATCTGGAGCCGGGCAAAGGATGAAACTGGATACCGTCAACCGAGCCTAGATGAGCATAAAGCATCGAGGGATGGCCGGCGTGGCTACCACACGAATTTCACAGTGGGTTGGAATGTCGGTGCCGACGGAGAAGTCGCCTACTATCCACAGGAGGATTGGAAGACGTGAAATCACCGGCGCAACTGCTTCCAAAAGCCAAAATAATTGTTGCGGGATCAGGGCTACTGTTTGCCGCCAGTTTTTCACTCGGACAAGAGGCGATAACAGGCAGCACCCCCGAGGATCGAATCGTTGTCACGACAGATCAGGACGTAGCCATAGGCATTCATCCCGGGACTATTGAGGATCTCCACGACTATCGCTCCAACCCTGAACGAAGGTCTGCAACGTACAATCTCGGACGCGCAGCCACTGAAGAGGAAATATCTGCCTGGGATATCGGCGTTTCACCCGATGGACAGGGTTTGCCTGCTGGGTCCGGAGACTCGAAACGAGGTGCTGCGCTATACGCTTTGCATTGCGCCGCCTGTCATGGACAAGAAGGGGAAGGAATTCCACCCAACGGGGCATTGGTCAGCGACGGCAACAATGGCAAAACCATCGGCAGCTACTGGCCCTATCCCACAACCGTCTTCGACTACATTAGAAGAGCCATGCCTTTTGGTACGCCTGGGTCGCTCTCCGATCAAGAGGTCTACTCGATCACCGCTTTTCTACTCTACAGAAACGATTTAATAACGGAAGACACAGTCATCGACGCGAATAACCTGCCGGGAATAAAAATGCCCAACGCCGACAAGTTCACGCCAGACGATCGCGAATCGTACAACTACGTTCACTGACATTGATTTGCGCCGGAAGAGCGGCCGCCTGGCATTCAACAAACGCTATTACGCCTAAGTTGAATGTTCATCTCTCGCACAGATGCCAGCGCAGCTCTTTAAGAGTCGGCGAACAATCACCACCTGTTCGCTCTACCACGTACGATGCTATGGCATTTCCAAGCCGAATGGCATCGATCAAACTCCAGTTTGCCGACAGGCCAGCCAGAAGTCCGCCAGTATGTGAGTCGCCGGCACCGATCGTATCTTTGACCTCAGCCGCATACGATTCAACCCATCCGTTATCCTGTTCCGACCGATAGAAAAAAGCACCATCTTTATCGCGACGAACAATCAGCGGACAATCATGCCGATTGCTCCAGTCGGCAGCCGCTTCCTCGACGGGGCCGTCAATGCCGATCATGCGAGCCTCATCACGATTGACCGTAACGATCGAATTCAATGCAAATAGTCGAACCATGATGTCCGGGTTGATCTGTTCGATTCGTGGTCCGAAATCAACAACTATTTCGACTGCGTGATCAATCGATTCAAGCCAGGATACTATGGCCTCGTCGGCCGATGGCACGAGCTGATATCCCGAAAGATAAATCAGGCTATTTCGCTGGATATCCAGTTGACCCAGAATATCCAAGGTCCAGTCGTTCTCAACGCCTGTTGCCGTGACGAAACTGCGCTCGCCGTCCGGTTCCACTAACGCCAGACACCAACTGTTGTCGCCGTCAATCTTCGGCAGATGGATGTCAATTCCTCTTGCCTGCAAGTAATTGCCTATCTGATTCGTGCCCATTCCATTACCAATCAGAAAGGCGTTTACGGACGGAATATTCAGTCGATGCAGCGCAGATGCAATATTCAGCCCGCATCCACCGATATGCGTTTTCCGACTCTCGACCTCTATATCAGCACCTCGAGACGGCAATGTCGGAACTGTCATGATTTCATCGATGACAGCCGCACCAAGTACGCAGATCTTCCTCTCCGGGATCAAAGAATCAAGGTTGCCAAGTAATGTATCGGATTCAGTCAATTTGGACTCCTAGCGGAGCGATACTTGGCAAATTCTTCGGCGTAAATATCGAAATTGACATTGTTGACAGCCATCAATTGTTGCAGTGACGCTGTGTCGAAACCATCGACTCCACAGTTCGCGCCACAGATTGCCGTCGCCATCGCACCTATGGTGTCAGTATCACCGCCCAGGTTCGCACAGTACTCAGCACATCGATTTGGATCGAGTTCAGCAAGACATACCATCGCAATGGCTGCGGGCACCGCTTCAATAGTGGCTGTACCTGTGCCAATGAGCTCGTAAATTCGTGCCGACACTGCCGCAATGTCACCCTCCTCCTTCACAACGGACAAGGCCAGTTCGATGCGCGCGCCCAGACTCGCACTGAACGTGTTTTCGTTCTTGAGCTGTGCTTTTCGCGCCATTTCTGGCAGAGCATGCACGACCTCCGGCCATGCGTAGCCGTCGATGGCCTTCGAAATAGCCCATGCGATAACTACTGCACCCGCGATAGCTATGTCTGATTTATGGGTCGGTGCGCTCGCGACCGCGACTTCTGTATAGAAGTCATCGAAACTGTGGGTCGGCAACAGGCAGCCCATAGGCATAACGCGCATAGCGGCTCCATTGGTCCCACCCAGGTTTGGTATATCGGCAACAGACTGGCCGGCTTTGATTGCATTCAGCGCTACCTTGGAGGTAGGGCCTAATACATTCTTGTCGAATGCATCGAAAGATTCAGCCCAGTCCAAAATATGGCGCGCAATGACATTAGAGTCGACCCGGCCCCGGCATTCAAGTATTGAATCGGCCAACGCAATGGCCATCGAGGTGTCATCGGTAAACTCCGCCGCTTTGAAAAAGCGCGCCGCGTCATTTTCCTGGGGACCGTCCAGAAAACGGTCAATCCAGCCGAAATGATCGATGACACGGGATCGCGACCACAATTCCGACGGCATACCGAAGGCATCACCCAGTGCCTGACCGTAGAACGCTCCGAGTATGCGCTCTTTGATTTCTAGGGACCTCAGCTGAACCTCCTACGTCTCAGGCTCGCGCCTCCTGTTCCAGTGCTTCGGACCCACGAAAGGCCAACACAAAGAGCAGCATTACAGCAATGATAATTCCAGCTCCCACACCCCACACTGCAAACCAGTCGAAAGTCTCAGTACCGACAACGTCATCCAGGGCAAAATGTTCGAGCACCTGACCGCCGACCTGATTCCCGATCACGCTTCCCAGCCCCATACAGACCAGTGTCAGAAGTCCCTGTGCCGCCGAACGCATATGTGCTGGCGCCTTTCGGTCCGTATAGATAAACGCCGTTACAAAGTAGAAATCGTAGCTCGCCCCATGCAGCAAAATTCCGCCAAATAGTAATGCGTACACCCATAAATTTTCTGTGCCACCGATCATGAAGAATCCGTAGCGGAAAGCCGCCGTCACAAGGCCTAACAGCAGAACTTTCTTGATTCCAAAGCGCTTTAGAAAAAACGCCAATGAAACCATAAAGACAATTTCCGCAACCTGCCCAAGTGACATCCAACCGGTTGCGTTCTGCAAACCAACTTGCGTCAAATAGCCGTTCGCAAACTGATAATAGAAGGCAAGTGGAATGCAGAATAGGAAGGAACAAAGCGAGAACATAGCGAAAGTCTTGTCCTTTAGCATACCCAGCGCATTGAGTCCGAGGAGTTCCTTCAGGTCAATTGCGCCACCGCTTCTCTGTGGTGGCGTCTCAGGAAGAACCAGCGCGTAGACAGCGAGTAATATTGAGGCTACTGCAGTTACTACGAAAGGAATATTCGTCGTTGATATGTCATCGAAGCCCAGCATTGTCGGAACAAATCCAACAACGATGCCGGAAAAAATCCAGCCGATCGTCCCGAGTACTCTTACGCGCGGAAAGTCGCGCTCCGTATCCTTCAGGTTAATAAATGCAATGCTATTTGTGATTGCAAGTGTCGGCATATAGATCAACGCATACAGCAGCAAAAGCGGAATAAAAGAACTGAATTCCGTTTGCTGTGTAATTGCGAGGAGCACCATGGCGCCGGCGGCGTGCAGAAATGCGAGCACTTTCTCTGCCGAAAAATATCTATCCGCAATGACGCCGACAAGAACGGGTGAGACGATGGCGGCGATGCCCGTACAACTGTACGACCATGCTATCTGGGTTGCGCTAAATCCAAGCTTGTCCAGGTATTGCCACAGCGGTACGAACCAGGCACCCCAAATGAAATACTCGATGAACATCATGATGGACAGCTTGCGCTTCACTGGGCCGATGGTGTTGTCCCTTGTCTTAGCATGCGGCCGGTTCCGAGCCTGCATTAACTAAACAGATCGACTGCGCATTTAGGTTATTTGTATACATAAGACTAAAAGAGTCGATTTTTGTTGTCAAACGATCAAAAGTGCCATGTATTCGACATCAGAAAGGGCACAAACTGATGTGATTGCTTTCTTCGGACTATTGATTCTATTTGTATGCATGTGAATGAACGAATGACACCAGGCACTAAAAAGCTTCAGTAACAGCGATTTAGGACTAGCTGGATCGGCGGACTTGCCACTGCCCAGCAACTGTCAAGGGTGATCACATTTATTAGTATGTATACATATGTTATTCTTGTCGGGTGCTTTTTCATGCAGGCTGCGAGTAGACAGCGATGTTCGCGAATATCGAAAAATCCGTAGCCTCGGCGACCTTGCCAGAGCTTCAGGAAATGGCCGAGGCGAGAAAGCTGTTTCCGCGGCGAGTTACCTGGGTTCATCATTGGATAAATGGACTTTTCAGCTCCCAAATTGAACGTCCCAGCAGCTTCCGATTTCGGTCCGATGGGTTAGTCATGATCGGCCTGAAGGATGGCGATCATCCGCTGCTTCGCGCCTACTCCATCGTGAGTCCTAACTGGGAGGAACATCTCGAGTTTTTCTCTGTGAAGGTAGCCGAAGGGCCGTTGACATCGCGATTACAGCATCTATTTGAGCGGTTTTTCAGCGAAAAGTCGGATGATACTGGCTAGTGCGATATAGCAGAAATTACTCGAATCCGGGGAGGGCAAAATGAAAGACGGTACAAGCGTTCAGCTCGGTTCGGGGGCTGAAGTAGATTCTCTGTACACGATCGAGCAGCAAGTAGGGTTTCTCCTGCGCCGGACCCACCAGCGATCTACAGCTATCTTCCAGAACTTATTTGCCGAAAGTGGCCTGACGCCGCTGCAATTCGCCTCGCTGATGAAAATTCGCGACCAGGGCCGGGCGTCACAGAATCTACTCGGCCGGCTCACCTATGCAGATCCAGCGACGATTATGGGAGTCATAAATCGACTTGTGGAACGTGGATTGATTAGAAAAAGTGTTGACCCAGACGACAAGAGAAAGTCTATTCTGATATTGACGTCCAAGGGACTGAATCTTATTGAATCACTGGAAACAACTGCTCGGGAAGTATCCAGGGAAACGCTGGCACCATTGTCTCCGGATGAACAAAAAACGTTCTTGCTATTGCTCGCAAAATTGACCTGATTAGGGTCGCAGATTTTCTAAATGACCACGAGATGCTCGCAGGGTGCCTCACTCAGCGGTGCGATTCCGGCCATTCAACGCAAGGATTGTTGCAGTAGCCAGTGCGACTGAGACAAACAATACGAGATCAACACGCCATCCCAGAATATTCTCATCCACCACTCCGGATATAGACGCTAGGAATACAATCAGGCCTATTGCAACCACTAGCGGTATCAGGCGATGCAATCGCGCCGGAAAAAATACCGCGGCTAGGATCATCGGTGCCAGCAGAGAGGTTCCAGCGAAACTTGTTCGAGCCAGCAACACAATATGCGTGTTGCTGACCAGTGATACCACCAACGCTGCTAGTGCGAAAACCAGCACCGCTCCCCTTACCATCGATAGCGATTGCAAACGGCTGGCAGACGCACCGGAACGTAATTCGCTGCCAAGCGCGAATAATTGAGAATCCGCCGTTGATATTGCGGCGGCGATCAGACCGACTATGACGATAGCAGCGACGATAGAAGACTGATCGTGCACCAGAACCTTTGCAACGAAATTCGCCGTCGTGTCATCCGGGTATAACGCTGCGCCGTACAAGCCGATGGGCAGAGTTGCCAATATAAGGACAAATGAGAACAGGCCGAGGAGCACGGCCATTCTAGCCAGCGACGGAGTGTCACGCATGATGACCAAGCGGATACTCATTTGTGGTTGCGTTACAGGGATCATCACTATGGCTAGAAACGACGCGATCAGGAACTGGTATGTGAACAGGCCCGCCGGTCCAGGCAGGGACAGGAGTGCCGGAGCGGAGGACTCAATCGCATCAAACATAGCGCCAACACCGCCAAAATGGGCAACACAACCCACGGCGACAATAAGAGTAACCGCGAACAACGTCAGTCCCTGAATGGAATCGGCGAAGATTATAGCTTTGAGGCCGCCAATCTCGCTGTAAATCAGTATCAAGCTCACAATGGTGATAGACCAAGCCCAGCTCGGCATTACGGCTGGCATTATGGAATTCAGAAAAAGCGAAATCCCCTTGATCTGAATGGCAACGTAGGGAACCAAGAATACAAATATGCCCAGCAAGTAAACGTACGCGGCATAGCGGCTATTGTATTGTTTGCTCAGCCAGCCTGAAAATCCGTTAAAGTTTTGCACCACCATTCTTTTGCGAATATTTACACCAAACCACAGCGCCACGAAGGCCAGTGCGCAATCCGAAATACCGAGGAAAAACCAAGCGCCGACACCGTGGTTTCGAAAAAGATCTGGCATGCCCATCAATGTAAAGGTGCTAAATAGGGTGGCTGCAACCGTCAAGCAACCGAAAAGCGAGCCCAGATTCGATCCGGCGGTAAGGAAATCGTGATCTGAACGATTCGACGCACGGGCACGCAGGGCGGCATACACCAGTGCGCCAAGATACAAAGTTCCGATACCAAGTACCCAGACGTTCACTTGCTGCCTCGGGAGTCCGAGTCCTCAGGATACGAGCGGGAAGCTGCAACGATCAGCAACAAGAATCCCAGCGCAATGACAAGACCGACCAAAAGAGACGTGGGTAAGCCCAATACGCTTGCACTACCGAGTTCGAAAACGGCTGGCGAAAAAGTAATCGCAGCAAGTGCAAGCGCGGAAGCACAACAACATCGCCAAACAAGGTAACGAAAACGAGATTTGCCTGAACCGGACATCTATGTCTTTCTATATGTATACCTACAAGTTGTCAATACAGCTTGAGCGTTGCCAGGCTTTGCACGATGTAACCCTGCTATTCCTTCTTCTCAGGTTAGGCCCTGTACTACATTGGAAAAGATGTGGCAGACCCGACATAAATTCTCGCCCATTTTTGCTTGCGACAGTTGAATAGATCCAGTAATTTGTATGTGTACCAACAATTTATTGAGTGTGCGAACGCAGTATGCCGACCGATGTGAACAAGACCAGCAAAGGCAAGAATTCCGCCAAATCGACTCATGCCACCAGTATGACCGAGCGTTTTGGCGCACGTGAGAAAGATGGAATTGTCCGTTGCTATGCTTGCCCGGTCTTGTGCCGGATTCGGCCGGAACGATCCGGAGCCTGCAGGCGTTACGCCAACGTTGACGGCGAGCTGGCGCGCGTCGATCCGCTGGTGCTTTTTGAAAACACGCGCGATAGCGGCGACTCAATGGTGCCATTCGGAGAGTCATCGACCGAATGGAGTGGAAGCCTAGTACGCCAGGAAACCTTTGTTTCGGCCATAGGTTCCGGCACAACCTATCCGGACTATAAGCCGGCACCATTTATCGTCGCGACAGAATACGATGGTCTCGATACCGTCACCGTGGTGAGTGAGGGCATCTTCTCTTACTGCGGCGTCAAGATAAAAATCGACACTGATAAACATCTCGGTGCTGAACAAGCCGATATCTTGTGCGAAGGACAACGCGTCGGTCATGTGACGACCGGCGAATACGGGTCTCAAATGTTCTCTGTTGGTGGTGTCAATCACTTGACCGGCGGCAGCAAGCGCGAAGGCAAAGTCACCTGCAATACCATCATGGCGCTGTGCAATGGCGAGGCTGTCGAACTCAATGTTGATGGTGGCTGTTCGGTACTGGTACAGGCCGGTAAAGCGCCGGTTGTTGACGGCGTTGAGGAACAGCGTATGCGCGTTGGTTGTGGATCGGCAACGATCGGCATATTTGCCCAACAATGGCATGGTCTGGTTGACGAAGTCATTGTCGTGGATGATCACATCACCGGGGTCCTTTCCGAGCACCAGGCCGGACGTTGCCTCGGTATGGAACCGTCCGGGATACGAGTGTCCGGGCGGCGCTCAACGGCCGGCAGATACTTCAATGTTGCCAATCCCGGCCACGGATGGGGGGGCACGGATATTACCGACCCCTTTTCAATTATCGAATCCGTGGATCCCAAACTCGCTCAGCCCGGTATGCGCCTGCTGATGACGACCACAACCGGGGAAGAGAGCATCTATTGCATTCTTGACGATGCACTTAATCCGGTAGAAGAGGACATGCCTTATGAGGTGCAGGAAGTTGTGGATCGAATTAGTGAGAATTGTGAGCCTTCATTGTGTTCTGTGCTGTTCATCGGCGGTGCGGGTGGGTCGTTGAGAGCTGGCGTTACTGAGAACCCTGTGCACCTGACACGCTCTGTCAAAAGTCTGCTGACGCAGGTAACAATGGGTGGTGCGCCGGTCTATGTGTGGCCGGGCGGCGGCATTACCGTCATGGTCGATATCATGCGCATGCCGGAGAATTCATTCGGCTATGTGCCGACACCCGCGATCGTCGCGCCCATTGAGTTCACATTGCCACGAGACAGGTATGCCGAGATGGGCGGCCACATCGACTACGTACAAACACTCGACGAAATTCGTGAGTGCTACGGCGACAGTACGATCAGTTCGACCTGGAACACGACAAACCCCTGGCCACTAAAGTAATGTATTTATGAATGCACGAGCATTGCACCATTTGCGCCCGGGCCCTGCCGAACCGATTCCCACAGGGCATGTTCAACAGGCCCTGCTGCCAGGCAATCGACTCCATTTGCAACACGGACCAATCAACCTCGTCATCAAAGCCTACGGCGGCGACGCTGAGGTTTGCCGTGCCTATGAGCGTGCCGAGCGAAGCTTGAGCGGAATATTGCAGAGCCTGGTAGATAATCTGCCTCTGTTACGCTCACTGGGTATACCCGCATGCGTGTGCGTCACTGACGCGACGTCACAACAAATGATTTCTGCCGCGAAACGATTCGAGGGGCATTTCGTCACGCCGATGGCGGCCGTGGCGGGTGCTGTCGCCGACTCTATTCTTGAAGCCATGAAAAAAACCGATGGCCTGCACAAAATCTACGTTAACAATGGCGGCGACATAGCGTTGCACCTTGCGCCCGGCCAGCACATGCAGATTGGAATCGTGCCAACGCTTGCCATGGCAACACCGGATGCATCGCTGTACGTCACTAGTGGTGACGGGATTGGCGGCATTGCAACCAGCGGCTGGGACGGCCACTCAATGTCACTGGGAATTGCTGATGCTGTGACAGTAATTGCAGCTAGCGGTGCTATTGCGGATGTCGCCGCAACCCTTGTTGCCAATCAGGTAGATTGTATTGATGAAGGAATAGAACGGCGCCCGGCGCTGGATTTGGACCCTGATTCTGATCTTGGCGAGCGATTGGTGACCGTGAAGGTCGGCAAACTGTCTGAGAATGCAATAAACAATGCGCTGGATCGAGGTGAGCAGCTTGCGCTGAACCTGATCCGGCGAGGCATCATCCAGGGGACATTGTTATCCTTGCAGGGTCACAATCGCACCATCGGCTTACCTATTGATCGTCAAGTGAGGCTAACGTAATGACATTTAAGGAACGTAAAACTCTCATCATCCTGGATCGTTCGACTCACGAATTTGGGCCGCCGAGTGAAAAACCGTTATTGGTGGCCGGTATCTGCGGCATCGTCAACAATCCATTTGCTGGTCGCCACGTTGCGGATCTTGAGCCCGCCATGCAAGAGTTGGAGCCGCTTGGGCTCCGCCTGGCTCGTGAATTACTGGATGCAATGGCATATTCAGCGGATGACATTGAGGCGTATGGCAAGGGTGCCATTGTTGGCGCTGATGGCGAACTTGAACATGGTGCGCTTTGGCATGCGCCAGGCGGTTACGGTATGCGCCAATTGTTGGGTGATACTCACGCCATCGTTCCGTCGACCAAGAAAGTCGGACCGCTCGGTGCCGCCATCGACATTCCGCTGGCGCACGTTAACGCCGCGTATGTGCGGAGTCATTTTCATACGATGCAGTTACAGGTTCCGGATGCGCCCAGACCGGATGAGATTGTCTTCTGTCTGGCTATGGCCACTGGCCCCCGCATTCATGCCCGGATGGGAGGTCTGCAAGCGAGCGACATCGTTGGAGAGGATGGCCTGCGATGACCACAAAGATCCGCAAAATAATTTCGATCGTAGAAGATACCGTGCGGGAAATGGACCGCGTCATCGATCCCGTGACTCGCAAAGCGGCAGCAATAGCAATAATCGAAAACCCGTATGCAGGAGAATTCGTTGAAGATCTTGAGGACTTGATGCACATTGGCGAGGACCTTGGCGAATTGCTCGGTCGCCGTGCGGTCAATGCGCTTGGCGTTTCTCCCGATGCAATCCAAAGCTATGGCAAAGCGGCAGTTGTCGGGAGTGCTGGAGAACTGGAACA
>JAQWSV010000053.1 GCA_029243005.1 Woeseiaceae bacterium | reverse complement strand
GTTCACACCAGCAAACATTTTCTGGCGCGCATCGTCGCTGAATCGTACTTCTTTAGCAGCCATTTTATTCCTATCCTCTTAGCTTGAATTCTGTAATGAGCGGGTGATCAGGCATCAGCCTTCGATGACGGCCATGATGTCGTCTTCTTTCATCACCAGGAGCTCGTCGCCTTCGACCTTGACCTCGGTTCCCGAGTATTTGCCGAACAGCACCTTGTCACCTGCCTTGATGTCCAGGGCACGAACCTCACCATTTTCCAAGATCTTGCCGTTGCCGACGGCAACGACCTCACCCTTGACTGGCTTTTCCGCTGCCGCGTCAGGAATCACGATCCCACCCGGTGAAGTGCGCTCCTCTTCCATGCGCTTTACGATGACTCGATCATGAAGCGGACGAATCTTCATCGATTAGTTCTCCTATAAACTATTGATAAATAAAAATTTTATTATAATATTGGCCGATGCCTGTTAGCACTCGGCCGCGGTGAGTGCCAATAATAGGGGCCACGGCCGAAATTTCAAGCATTTGAGCGCAGCAATGTGTGGCTTTTGTCCATGACTTGGGCCACGGCGGCCGGTATGCTCACGGTCTGCTAGGCCGGATTTGTTCACAGAATCAGAAACAAATCCCGGGGTTTGACAGTCAATTGAGTGCCGTCTGAATACAAGCAAAGAACCTGATGCGAAATCTCTTCCTAAAAGTCGCTGGAATGGCCCTGATGCTCGGTGTAGCTGCGCTGGTTGGCGCACAGGAGTATCGACAGCTCAAGGCTGAAGATGCCTACCGTTATGCAGCGGCGGATGATGGGTCCACGATAGAGGTGGACTGGTTTGTGGAACCCGGGTACTACATGTACCGCGGTAAGATGTCCTACGAGAGCGGCAACGATGCCATCGTGCTGGGCGAATACACACTGCCCACCGGCGAACCACACGCGGACGAATTCTTCGGGGCCCAGGAAATCTACCGGGATTCATTCTTTGTCAGCATTCCCTATTCGGTCGTTGGAGACGCACCGGAAACCGTCGATATCATCATCAAGTCGCAGGGCTGCTCGGAGGCATTCGGTTTTTGTCACCCGCCACAGAACTGGACGGAGAACATTCGCCTCGTTGCACGCAATGACAACTCGACAAAGATTTCTCTCGACGAGACATTCGGCAGCATTTCGGGCGGCGCAAACTCGGATGTCCTGCCAGTCGACGAAGCTTTTGAGCCCATCCTGTCGGTAATCGACGGCAATGCCGTCGAACTCGCGTTTCGGGTGGCGGACGGTTACTACCTGTACAAGAACAAGATCACCGCGCGTGTGGATTCTGACATCACACAGGCCGGCATTCTCGATCTGCCAGACGGCATGATGAAGACCGACCAGTACTTCGGCGAGCAGGAAGTCTATTACGGCGACGTGTTCGGCAAACTACCGATCGCACGGGCAACGCCTGAGGCGATGGACCTCGACATAGAAGTCGGCTTCCAAGGCTGTGCAGAAGACAGCATCTGCTATCCGCCAGTCAAGAGAAAGTTGAGCGTTTTGCTGCCTGCGGCAACGGCGGTCTCCGCACTGTCGGCCATTAAAACGACGGCTGAAGCTGCCGCACCGATGGTGTCGGAACAGGCCAAGCTTGCTCAGATCATTACCGGGTCGAGTCTGTGGCTCGTCATCGGCACATTTTTCGGTGCCGGCCTGCTACTGGCATTTACGCCATGCGTATTGCCGATGGTGCCCATCCTGACGGGCATCATCGCCGGCGAAGGCAAGGACGTCAGTGCCTCCCGCGGCTTCATGCTGGCGCTGAGTTACGTACTCGGTATGGCACTTGTTTATACCGCGGCCGGCGTCGGCGCGGCGGCCGCTGGTTCCGGCATGCAATTGCAAGCGACCTTTAATCAGCCAGCCAGTCTGGCCGCATTTTCGCTCATCTTCATCGTGCTGGCAGCCGGCATGTTCGGCTTTTATGACCTGCAAGTGCCGTCCGTTATCCAGAGCCGCCTGGCGAAAGTAAGCAGCAATCAAAAGGCCGGCACGACTGTCGGTGCATTCGTGATGGGTGCTGTGTCGTCGCTGATCGTCACGGCCTGCGTCGCGCCCGCACTGATCGCCGCTTTGACAGTCATGGCACAAACCGGAGACATGGTTCGTGGTGGCATTGCCCTGTTCGCGATGAGCATGGGCATGGGCGCACCGCTCCTTGCGATGGGCTCCGCACAAGGCAAGATCTTGCCGAAAGTCGGCCCGTGGATGGAAGCCGTCAAGAATGGTTTCGGTTTCATGTTACTGGGCATTGCGATCTGGATGATGTCGCGCGTCCTGCCGGGCGAGATCACGCTGGCACTGTGGGGCATTCTGATATTCATGGCTGGCGTATACATGGGTGGCCTGACGACGCTGACGCCGGAATCAGCCGGCAGACAGAAGTTCGGCAAAGGGGTCGGTCTCCTGGCCGTCATCTATGGCGCGATGCTCCTGGTCGGCTCGCTCGCTGGGTCGAACAGTCTACTGCGACCGCTCGAGGGACTCAGATCGGGCATGGCTAACGTATCCGGCACTGGCGAGGTGGTTGCACAGCAGCATCGTGGCCTCGACTTTCAGCGCATCAAGACGACGGGCGATATCGACGCTGCGCTGGCGAGCGCATCAGCCAGTGGCAAGACCACGATGCTCGATTTCTATGCCGACTGGTGCGTTTCGTGCATC
>JAQWSV010000047.1 GCA_029243005.1 Woeseiaceae bacterium | reverse complement strand
CCGCCACCGCCACCGCCACCGCCACCGCCGCCACCGGACTGGCCGCCAAGGCCAACGCGGCCGGAGCCAGCCCCACCCTGGCCACCGCCAAAGCCCTCGGTGTTTCTGCCGACAGTGGAAATTTCTTTCTGTTCATCAGCCAAGACTTCGTCAAAGCCACCCACCGATTCTTCGAGCTGCCCTTCGAGACGCGCCTTGCGCTCTGCCGCAGTCTCGCCGGGATACTGACCAACACTGCCATCGCAGGCTTCATCAGGCCCGCCCCAGCCACCAGTACCGCCGGGATCACAATTCTGTCCTTCCATGCCGTTACCGGGTGCACTGCCGGCGCCACCCATACCGCCGACGCCACCCATGCCCGGAACAGGACCACTGACGCCGCGAACCTGGCCGCCACCACCGCCACCGGATGAACCGCCGCCTGACATGCCGCCCCCAGAAGAGCCGCCCCCGGAAGAGCTGCCGCCTGACATGCCGCCCCCGGAAGAACCGCCGCCTGACATGCCGCCCCCGGAAGAGCCGCCGCCTGACATGCCTCCACCCGACATGCCTCCACCGGTCCCTACGCTGACAGCGCAACCGCCAAGCACGACCGAAACGGCCGCGGCAATCAGGCTGTTTCTTGCTGCCAGGGTGACTTTTTTGCTTCGGTTGCGTGCATTCATCGCCTTACCGCCTCTGAATAGTTCGACCGTGCCCAAACGCCGGACCGGCGCGTGACGTATTGTCGTAGATCCTCGTTTTATGCCGGGTTGGAGAGCGATTTCAGGCCTTTAGTTCCATCAAACTGGTCCCTGCCAACCGTATTCGCGTCCTGGTTTCTGTCCATGACCTTAATACGCACAAGGGGCTGCCGCAACCGCGAACGGATTGGATAGGAACGGCGTTTTTCAGGCCGGCCAGGAAATTCTTCTTGAGGTCGCTAATTGCCTGGAAACAAAGGAGAAAATACCGCTGACACAATGCGGTAGGGCGTTTGCAACCGACCGCTGCAACAGGGCCGACTTTACATAGCAAAACGAACCCGGCAGTGCACCCTGGCGGGGGGCTGCAATGCCGGGCCAAAAGACCACGATTTAACCGATTGTTTTAGTGAGTCCGGTTTCTGCCGCCATGCCGGCGACGTTCACCAATTCTCGATTTCCGCGTTTCAAGCGTCGCGCGTTGCTCAGCGGTCAGGATTGCAGCCACCTCGCTTCGCACGCGCCCGGTTAGAAGCGTCAATTCTGCTGCGTGCTCGCCACTCCTTGCGGCCAGGTTCTGCAATGCCGCTCCGTAGTCAGCATCGTCGACGTCGAGCGCATGAACAGCTTCCCGGTTTTCACGTGCCGCCTCACGCAGTGCCGCAAACTCAGGTCGAGCAGCTTCCATGATGTTGGACAGTGACTGACGTTGCGTCTCAGCGAGATCGAGTTGTGATGCCATGCGCTCGATCATCATCGCCGGATCGCCAAACGCGGGACCGGGGCCTCGATGCTCACCCGCTTTCCTGCCGCGATCATACCCGGGTTCGTCGTCATCCTGAGCCAACAAATTGCCGGAAACAGTCAGGGCTGTGAGAACGGCAATGATTTTTATGTAACGTTGGGTCATTTTATTTTCCTCCGGTTGTGTTACCCCCCGGGGTGCCCGCTTTTGCGGGTCTGATGGGCAAACAGTAACCCAAATAATGTCACTGAACGTCAGGACAGCTACGGGCATTGCCAAGAATTGTCAAGTAACGCGGGGTCAACGTTGCACTGGCTCGCCAGTTGGCAGACGATAAATCTCCCATAGCCCAACTACATGCCTGACCATGGCCGATGACGACAATATCGCGCAGGTCCTGATGATCGATGACGACCGTGAACTCGGCGCCATGGTGACAGATTTTCTTGCGATCGATCAACTTGCAGTCACTGTAAGGAATACCGGTGAAGAAGGTATCGAGACCTTCAAGGCGGGCGGTTTTGACCTTGTGATTCTCGACATCATGATGCCGGGTATCAGCGGCCTTGAGGTCCTAAAGCAGATTCGCCAGAACAGTAACGTTCCGGTCGTCATGCTGACGGCACGTGGCGATGACGTCGATCGCATCATCGGACTCGAATTCGGTGCCGACGATTACCTGCCAAAACCATTTAATCCCCGCGAACTAGTCGCCAGAATCAAAGCAATTCTTCGTCGCGCGCAACCGCAGTCAGAAGAGGAAAAAGTGCTCGAGCTCGGCGAAATCAAACTCGACACGCGCACCCACAGAGCGGCAGTCAGCGACCAGGAACTGAAACTGACGGGGACCGAGTACGAGATCCTCAAATGTCTCCTGGAAACGCCTGGCAAGGTGGTCAACAAGGAATTCCTGAGCGAACGCGCACTGGGCCGCCGCCTGCTGCCCTATGATCGCAGTGTGGACACACACATCAGTAATCTTCGCGGCAAGCTGGAAAAAGCGGGAAACCGGAACGAGACCATCCTGAATCAGCGCGGTGTCGGTTATCTGCTGATTCCCGGCAAGTGAAACAAGACTCCGATCGATGCGTAGCTTATTCCTGAAATTCCTAGTGTCGTTCTGGCTGGTGATCAGCCTGATCATCGGCGCCGCCGCAGTCGGCGGTTTTTTGTATGCCGAACAACTACAGGCGGTTATCGAAGACTTTGAAGCGGGCCGATCGATGCAGGAAGCCAATGCCGCACTGCAGGAGCGAGGATTACCAGGCTTGATCCGCTGGCGGCAGGGCACGCCCCCGGATGATGGCGTGGTCATCTTTTTCCTGGACGAAAGGGGCCAGGATATCTCTTTCGATCGAATCCCGTTCGCAGTCGAACGCGTGTTCGAGCGGCATCGCGCGCGATACGAACGGATGCAGCGCGACCGACGGGACGGTGATCGCAGCCAGTGGCGATCTCGTCTTCTGCCGCAGCTAGAAGCACCCACCGGCGAAGTACTGACGATGCTGGTTGCCCCTGTGCGGGCACCCGAGGCCTTCTGGGCCAACCAAGACATCCGTGTTTTGCTGTTCGTGTTCGCACTGCTGACGAGCGGACTCGTATCCTATGCGCTCGCATCGGCATTCTCCCGACCGGTCCGCAAACTACGCGACGCCACGGTGGCGGTTGCCGAAGGAAACCTCGATGTACGGGTCACAGAATCCATCGGCAAACGGCGAGACGAACTCGGAATGCTCGGCCGCGATTTCGACTCCATGGCCTCGAAACTACAGCGGGCCGCAGAACAACAGACGGAACTGTCGCGAAACATCTCTCACGAATTGCGTTCGCCTCTGGCCCGCATGCGCGTCGCCGTCGAGTTGGCACGAAGAAAGTTTGGAGAACTACCGGAGTTCGATCGCCTGAACGACGAAACTAAGCGTCTCGATGCTCTCGTGGGTCAGATTCTGAGTTATACCAAGCTCGAGGCGGATCGTGAGCAATCCCTGGAAGAAGTCGAACTGCTGGATGTGATCAGCGAAGTGGTGGAGAACGTCAATTTCGAGTGCAAGGGAGAGCGCGCGTCCATTGAGGCAGATGCAACCCGTGCGACTGTGCTCGGACATCGAGGCGCGCTCCTGAGCGCAGTTGAAAACATCGTTCGAAATGCCGTTCGACACAGCCCTTCGGATAACGACGTGCGTATTTTCGTCACCGCCAACGACGATGGCTGGCGTATTGACGTCGTTGATGACGGCAGCGGCGTCGCTGAGGAAGATTTGCCACACCTGTTCGAACCATTTTTCCGAACCCGCGCTTCCGCGGAAGCTGACGGCAATGGTGGAACCGGACTCGGGCTTGCCATCGCACAGCGCGCTGTCGTCGATCTGCACGGTGGCCAGCTGACCGCGGAAAACCGCCAGGCAGGCGGCCTCCTCGTGAGAATTACACTACCCGTCTGAGGCCTTCGACCAAGCCGGACGCCCTCTCTGCCAGCACAATCCAGTCAAGTGCAATAATCTGCGCGTTCTGCACCCTGAATCGTCTTCGATATCGTTTAGTATCCGGGATGTCACCTTAAGGAGACCTTAGATGGGCAAACCAGCCAACACCGGTATTCGCAGAATTAACTTAGCAACTGGTTTTTCGGCGCAGGGCATCGCGAGTGCCTGGCGGCACGAAGCGGCATTTCGACAGGAGATGACTGCCGCGATCGTGATGATACCCATCGCCTTTTGGCTAGGCCGTGACGCGATGGATGTCCTGCTGCTCACGATGCCGCTGATACTCGTCATCATAGTCGAACTGCTGAACTCGGCCGTCGAAGCAACCGTCGATCGCATCGGCGAAGAACATCATGAACTGGCCGGCCGCGCCAAAGACATGGGCTCAGCGGCCGTTGGTTTTTCCCTCATTGTCGTCCTGGCTGTCTGGGGTACCGTGATCTATCAGCGATTCATGACCTGACCCGGCGGACCGCGTCCTGCCAACCGGCATAAAGCACAGCGCGCTGTTCATCGGGCATCTGGGGTGCAAACACGGCATCGCTTGCCCAAAGTTCCGCGATTTCATCTGTCGACGCATACACACCGCATTGCAGTCCTGCTAGCCAGGCTGCGCCCAAAACCGTCGACTCGGGATTTTTCGGTAGTTCGACGGGCAGTCCGAGGATGCCGGCGAGGAATTCCAGGAACCAGTTGTTAGCTACCATGCCGCCGTCTACGCGGATGATGCTCGGATCAATGCCGTCATCCGACATCGCGTGCACGAGATCGCGCGTCTGGTAGGCAACCGCCTGCAAGGTGGCGGTAACGATCTCGTCGATTCCCGAGTCACGTGACAAACCCAGTATTGCGCCCCTAGCGTCGGGGTCCCAATGCGGTGCGCCGAGTCCCGCAAAGGCAGGTACGACGTGAATGTGGTCGACAATACCGGTGGCCGACGCGATGGATTCGGTCGCCTGTGCAGACTCGATGACTTTCAGTTCGTCGCGCAACCACTGAATCGCAGAACCCGCAACAAAGATACTGCCCTCCAGACCGTAAGTGACTTCACCATCCAACCGATAGGCAACGGTGGTCAGCAGATTATTCGCCGATTCGAGCGCATTGGCGCCGGTATTGGCGATAACGAAGCAACCCGTTCCGTAGGTGCTCTTCGTCATACCCGCTGAGAATCCCGCCTGGCCAATCAATGCGGCCTGCTGATCCCCGGCAATGCCACAGATCGGAATCTCGGCGCCAATCGCTGACTTGTCAGTAACGCCATAGTCCGCAGCGCAGTCTCTTACTTCAGGCAATAGCGACGCCGGAACATCAAAGAGTTCCAGCAGTTCCTCGTCCCAGTCCTGCGTATGAATATTGAACAAGAGTGTTCGTGACGCATTGCTCGCGTCCGTTGCATGAACGCGACTACCGGTCAGGCGCCAGAGCAGGAAGCAATCGATCGTGCCAAACGCCAGTTTTCCCGCCTCTGCCATCGCTCGGGCGCCATTGACGTTATCGAGGATCCAGGCGACCTTTGTCGCCGAAAAATAGGGATCCAGCCGCAGCCCGGTTTTCGCTGCCACCATAGCTTCCTTGCCCGATTCTTTGAGCTGCCGACAATAGTCCGCTGTGCGCCGATCCTGCCAGACGATCGCATGATGAATGCACTTGCCGCTGTCGCGGTCCCAGATCAGCGTTGTTTCACGTTGATTCGTAATTCCCAGTGCATCAATCTCGGCACCGGCGGCACCCTTGATCGCGTCGGCCGTGACGGCGGTTACAGAATCCCAGATCGCCTCCGGATCGTGTTCGACCCAACCCGGCTGCGGGTATTCCTGCGGAAACTCCTGTTGCGCGCTGGCGACAACGTTCGCGTAACGATCGAAAACGATCGTCCGACTGCTCGTCGTACCCTGGTCTATAGCCATCAAGTAGCGATTGTCAGTCATCTTCTGGCATTCATCGGTGATCTCCGTTTATAACGTATACAGCGGTTTCCTGATTTCCATCCGGTGGCCGGCGCCGTCAGGACGAGTTTTACCAGCCTGACTTTCCGCAAAGTCTTTTATGCGCTGCAAGATGTGTGCAGGCCAGGGTGACACCCGCCGCGTCTCCAGGTTTACGTGCAGATTCATCCACTCCGCTGTTGCCGCCAGGAATCCCTGCTCCCCATGGTACAGGCGCTGGAACTGGTGAATGCGTTTTTCGTCGTAACCCAGCAACTGTGAAGTCACGACGTAGGGATCCCCTTCCTGCAATTCGTTCAGATACGAGACGTGGCATTCCACGGCGAATGTGGAGCCGTTGGTCGATGTGATGTAGCTGTCATCGATACCGAAATTGGTCCATAACGCGTCGATTCCGAGATCGAAGGCCAGCACGTAGTAGGCGACGTTCATATGCCGGTTAAAGTCAATCCAATCCGGCTTTACGACACCCTCACAAACGACCGTACCGATTCGTTCATCCTGACTCATACTTCTGACAGCTCCGCGATGTCCTGAAAGTGCGCCAGCGCATCCGGATTGGACAGCGCATCCGTGTTCTTGACAGATCGGCCATGCACGACGTTGCGAACAGCCAGTTCGACGATCTTGCCACTAATTGTTCGCGGTATATCCGGGACCGCCACAATTTTGGCCGGTACGTGTCGGGGTGTGGTGTTCTCCCTGATAACCGCACGAATTTCCTGCTTGGTCGCGTCGTCGAGTTCGTTCCCTGCACGCATGACGACGAACAGGACGACACGCACATCGTCTTCCCAGTCCTGGCCGATCGCAATACTCTCAATGACTTCGTCCAGCTTCTCGACCTGGCGATATATCTCCGCTGTACCGATTCGAACGCCGCCCGGGTTGAGTACCGCGTCGGATCGGCCATAAATGATCATGCTGCCTTCCGGCGTAATCTCCGCATAGTCACCAT
>JAQWSV010000240.1 GCA_029243005.1 Woeseiaceae bacterium | reverse complement strand
TGCAAAAGAGTCGGGACAATCGTGAGGCAAAGACACATGACTAATTTACCTATGCCTGACTGGCGCCAAGCGAGGCGCGATGACTTGATGACTGTAGAAAGCCTGCTCGAGGACTCCGGCCTGCCTGATGATGAGGGTGCTGATACGCTGACTGAAAATCCGCGTGTCGGTGGTTCAACCGAGCGCGAAGCGGCGACGGACGCCGAAGGCGCCCGCAGGGCGAGCGAAGCGAGTCCATTCCGCCCCTGGTCGCCATTTGCTGGCCGGTATAAATCACGTGACTGTTGCGAAATTGGGGTCGAACCGAAGTTTCATTAATTGCGGTTCGACCCCAATTTATTTGGATACCGCGGTGAGATCAGGTTCGGTGTTTCTTCATATTTGCTGCGACTGGCCCAGAGAATGCCGCGCTGCAAGATAGTCAGCGCCTGCGGAATTTCGTAGACGTGAGGTTTGTGGCCCAGCGACGTATAGAAGACGCGACCCTCGCCGTATTGTCGTTTCCACACGACGGGCATGACGGCGTCCTTGATCCAATAGTCATTGTCCCCGGTGAAAGTTGTCGTAGCGAGGACCTTGTTGTTCGGATCGACATGCATGTAGTACTGCTCTGAGACAACGTCGAAATCTTCGAGGCCCCTGGTAATCGGGTCCTCGTGGTCCGTGATGTTCACCCGGTAGGAAATGCCGTCATTGCCGGGATGTTCTACCCACTGGCCGCCGATCATGTATTCATAGCGCTGGGCGAGGCGAAACGAATCGCCCAGGCCGCCATGCCAGCCGGCAATTCCTGTCCCGCTTTCAATCGCAGTCAGTAGACCTTGTAACTGCGGGTCGGTAATTGTGCCCATCGTCCAGATCTGCACCACCAGGTCGATGCTGCTCATCAGGTCGCTGTCTGCATAGGGCTCGAGCGTATCGGAGACGATCACCTCAAATCCCTGGTCCTCAAGCCACGGCACCAACAGGTCGCGGTAGGCTTCAGGCTCATGGCCATCCCAGCCACCATAGGTAAACAACACCCGACCTGGGCCATTTGCCGCCAGGGACGGGAAGACCATCGTTGACAAGACCAACGTGGCCAACATGAGAAAAACCGTAACCGGTCGCATGAGACTCCTGGGGGAATTCGTTGTAGTCACGATTTGGCTCCAAATGATTGATGCGAAGCTTGGTGGCTAACTCTAAAGCAAATTGGCCAAGCATTTCCAAGCAGCCCGTGCGTCCATAATAGGAAAGGCCGCGCCAATGCCCATGATGGGCGCCTGAGTGTCGCCGAGGCGAGTTTATCCGAGTTGTCTATGTGTCGGTCGACTGTCTGTTGCCGCCGATTGACTTCGGTGATGAGGCCAGCGACAAAAATCCGATTGGGACGCGGAAGAGTCGACATTACGGGGAAGAAAACGACGACCAGTTTGCGGCTTGTTGGAGTTGCGGCACCTTGGATAATTAAGTATAGATTTTACCGTGTAGTTTCTGTGTAAGTATGCCAAGAAAAACTCATATCAAGAACGATAGATCCGGAACATACGCGGACCTGTCACTGGCCGGAAACTGAATAAGATCGACACATTTAGATCACTTTACAACTCTGCCGATAAACATAACTGAATACTGTCAATCCTCGCGCTTCCGGTTCCAGATAACTTCTTGTCCTGACTCGGTGAGCGCAAGGCGGCGGGCGATAACGAATAGCAGGTCCGACAGCCGGTTGAGATAACGAATGACTTCATCACGAACCGGCTCGGTTCGTTTCAGGGCGATGACCCGGCGTTCAGCGCGACGAACAATGGTGCGGGCCAGATGACAACTGGCAGCAGCCTGCCCGCCACCCGGAAGAATGAAATCTTTCAATGGCGGTAAATCGGCGTTCAGGCGGTCCAGCTCCTTCTCGAGCCGTTCAATAAAGTCATTGGTGATGGCGGCGTGACCCGGAATGCACAGTTCGCCACCGAGATCGAACAGATCGTGTTGCACCTCGGTTAGACATTTAGCGATATCGTTGGGCACCGTTTCGACCGCGAGAACCATGCCGATGCCGCTGTTCGCTTCATCAACGGTGCCATAGGCTTCGACTCTCAGGCCGTCTTTTTGCGTACGGCTTCCATCGCCGAGGCCAGTCGTTCCGTCGTCGCCGGTGCGGGTATAGATTTTGCTGAGTCGGTTTCCCATGTCCGGGCTCGCAGATCGGCGCTACACAATAGGAGCGGCTCTATACCCTGTCAAGGCAGTGACTTGTTTCAAAGCACAACTCCCTCCATAGTGTTCGCGCACGATGAATAGTGACTAATCGATGACTCAGGACAGCGATCGTTCCCCGGAACTGGCAGCGGCACTCGCGGCGGCAAGCGCAGCGGCAGACATTAGTCGCGCCTATTATCGCGGCAATTTCGAAGTCACTACCAAGGCGGATTGCACACCTGTTACGCAGGCTGATGTCGAGTGCGAAGAGGCCATCAAAAGGGTGATTTTCGAGGCCTTTCCGGAGGACGGCTTTTACGGTGAGGAGACGGGTCGCACCGATGCTGCCGGAGATAGGCTCTGGCTCGTCGATCCTATCGATGGCACCAAGGCCTTCGTTCGTCAGTACCCGTTTTTTTCAACACAAATTGCGCTGCAGGTGCAGGGCGAACTAGTGCTCGGCGTGTCCTGCGGAGCGATGTTCGATGAGCTTGCCTGGGCGGAACGCGGTAAAGGAGCCTGGCTCAATGGCCAGCGGCTCCAGGTGGGCGACCTCGATGACCCGGAGAAGGCCGCCTTTTCCACGGGTAATCTGAAGTCGTTGGCGAAGACCGGGGGCTGGGCAAGGCTGGCGGAATTCGTTGGCGTATCGGACAGGATTCGAGGCTATGGCGACTTCTATCAGTACCATCTGTTGGCGGCGGGAAAAATCGAAGCGGTGATCGAATCCGACGTCAACATTCTCGATATTGCCGCCCTGTCGGTGATCGTCACGGAAGCGGGCGGTGTATTCACTGATATGAATGGTCGTGCACCTGACCTTGGTACGCGATCCGTCATTGCCGCCAATGCCTCGCTACACAAGAAACTGCTTGAACGTTTACAAGGATTTGTCGACTGATGGAACTAGATGTGTTCCAACTATCCGCATTCACCAGTAAGTCGTTCGGCGGCAATCCGGCCGCCGTGGTGCCGCTGGAGTCCTGGATTGATGACGCCGTCATGCAAAATATTGCCGCGGAAAACAACCTGTCCGAAACGGCATTCTTCTTGCCGCGCGGTGAGGACGAATGGGAAATTCGCTGGTTTACGCCGACGGTAGAGGTGTCACTTTGCGGGCACGCTACGCTGGCGAGCGCCGCTGTCATTCACGACTGCCTGGGACATGAGAGCTGGCCGATCACGCTACATTCGGCCAGCGGCCCATTGCAGGTTGATGTCGATGGCAATGGCGATACTTACGTCCTAGATTTCCCGGCGACCATACCGGAACCCATAGAGACACCCGCTGAGTTGGAAGCTGCGCTGGGTGCTCCGGTTTCCGAGTACTTTCGCGGCGGTGAAATGACCATGGCCATAATGCAGAATGAATCTACCGTCGCAGCGGTTGCCCCGGATTTTGCCAAACTGGCCGAGATTTCAGAGTTCGGGCTGATCATCACGGCGCCCGGCGATTCAGTCGACTTCGTCTCGCGGTTCTTTGCACCGGCGATCGGAATTAATGAGGACCCGGTCACAGGTTCTGCGCATTGCGTATCGACGCCATACTGGTCGGCGAAGCTCGGCAGGTCTGAATTATCCGCGAGGCAGGTCTCGAATCGGGTGGGAGAATTGTTTTGCGTGGACCGCGGAGACCGGATTCGCATTCACGGCAGCGCCGTATTTTTCCTGTCTGGCAAGATGACCATCTAGTTGTGCCACCACGGGCCGGTGACACTCATCCGGTTGCAACAAATAGCTGGCGATCTTGCCAGGGAACGGTTTCCATCGGTGTTTTGTAAAGGTCCGAAAGTTCTTTACTGTCCAGTACATCTTCAGTTCGTCCGACCTTCCAGCGACCGTCACCGAACAACAGCAGGCAGCGATCCGCGTAGCGCACGGCGAGATTGACGTCGTGTAGACTGGCCAGCACGGTCTTCCCATCGTCGACCAGGCGGCGAAATATCTTCAGGACGTCTAGTTGGTGCTGTGGATCCAGGTGATTGGTCGGCTCATCCAGTAGAAATACTTCAGGCGACTGCGTCAGGACCTGTGCGACTGCAAGTCGTCGACGCTCACCGCCCGACAAGGTCAGTACGTCACGGTCGACGAACCCTGCGAGGCCGACCTCGGCAAGCGCCTTTTGCGCAATGTCGTAGTCTGCCTCTGATTCCCATCGCATCCGACCAATGTGTGGATGCCGGCCGATCATGACGGTGTCGAATGCCGTGGCCGGAAAAACGTCTTCGGTGTACTGCGGCAGGAGAGCGACGCTGAGTGCCACCTGCTGCCGGGTCAGTCCCGCGAGATTTTCCTCTCCCAGAAATATGCCGCCATCTTCAGGTATTCTGACGCCTGCCAATGTGTGCAATGCCAGCGACTTGCCAACGCCATTCGGTCCGAGTATCGCCAGTAATTCACCGCTAGCAACGTCTAATTCGAGCGCTTCGATCAGCCTGCGTCCCGGAACGCTGATCGACAGGTTTTGGCAGCCGATTCCACATCGCGATGTATCCGTCATGCGCGCAGGTTAACAGACTCACAAGCACAAACTAAGGATGAGAGATTACTTCGTCAGTCGAATTTCTCTGGCGGTCAGATCGCCAATTATCACGTAGCGAAGACTTCTGGCATCACCGCGTAGCCTTCAGCCAGGGGAATGCGCCCACCCATGATTTCGGCATAGCGTTGCGGGTATTTTGGTTCTCGGTCGGGTTCAGCATAGCTGAGCGGAAATGCGGGCAGGCTAGCCGACGGTTCATACTTGCCTGTTGCGTCCATTGTCATCTGTGAAGTTGCAAATATAGACAGCGAAGCCTGTGCAAAGTGCCTTTTAATCCGGCAACCAATAAAAAGCCCCGCGTTTTACGGCGGGGCTAATGACTCTTTTTATTATTAAAGAGGTAACTGTTTGTTCGGTAACCAAATACAGACTTTATTATAGTTATTGGATCTGGATCTTCTTGTTTTTATTATTATTTTTCTTCTGGCGTCTAAATCCTGTTTGTATTTATTCGTGGTTGCCGCGTCCAGTTACACTTCGCTTGGGCAAGGTATAGTAAGCAATTCCTATGCCATATGCGGAAAAAACTATATATATCATTAATTTATATTATTTCTTAATACAGTCGGATTAACAATAAGCAGAATTTTGTAAAGAAAACCGACGAGATGTTTGCCTTCCAGCTGATGTCGTCAGCAGCTACATTTTGTAAGCGGCTGAAAATTATCGCGTTGTGATTTTGCTAGGTGAAATGTCGCCACCATAGTCCGGCATCCGACAGCTGACAGAATAGAAAGTGTCATGAAATCCGACAAATGGCTGTGTCGTAGCAATATTTTGTCAAGTTATTCGACGTTTGCGAGATCATTGCTGCGTTCCAGAAGGCTCACCAGGCTATAGAAGCGGCCGTTACGGACGACGGCGACGATACGCAGTAGGTCGCTGGTGTCGGATAGTGGGTCGCCGGCCACCAGCACTAGGTCGGCAAGGGCCCCTGGCGTAATAGTGCCAATCTGATTATCGACGCCTAGGGCCCGGGCAGCGTTTCTGCCAGCCGCATGCAAGACCTGCTCACCGTTCAGTCCTGCCGTCCGTAATGCCATTAGCTCGGCGTGCAGACCGGCACCGGGCGGCAGGCCGTTCGGCGCGCTGCCGGCGACGATGGCATTCGATTCGTCGGCAATATCTCGCATCGATGCTATTCGCCGAGGTAATGGCGTCATATGGCCAAAAGCTGTCGCCTGCCGGGAGCCGAGAAGGGCGTCGAGGTTGTCGAGTCCGCCATCGGCGAGCCTGGACAGATTGGGCGGGCGTTCTGCGGAGTCGATCTGGATGAAGCGGGGTCCGGGCGAGGCCTCACTGTTCCACGTGGCAGTGTCAAAGCCGGCAGGCAGTGTGGAAGCCGCGATCGTTGTGACACCGTACGCTAGGAATACTGCACCGAATGATGGGAGTTCCGCAAAACACACATTTGCGTCTATCAAGCCCGGTAACACAGTCACATTGCCGAGATCGAGAATGGTGCCGTCCTGTCGCTCACGGCGATTCTCAATTGCCTCAATCTTGCCGCTTTCGATAACCACATCCATTTGCGACCGATAGCCTTGCCAGATGCCGTCATAAAGACGGGCAGAGCGAATGATCAGGCGTCCGGCTGGTGGGTCGGTGATCAGTAATTCACGTCGTCGAATTTCCTGCGGGGGCGGCGCAACGTCGGGCTCGACAAAGGCACGGAAATGAATCGGGCGGGAGCGACGATCCTCAAAGCCGCGGGACCGAATCTGCTGGTTCGCGGTATAGACCATGCGCTGCCGATCAGGCCACGAGACGGGTGCGTCAACGATCGACGGTTCGCGCGAAATTTCGCGAATCAGTAATGGCTCAGACAGGATGACCATCTCGAGGACTATGCTCTCCGGTGTGTGTCGGAGATAGGTCACGAGGCTGCCGTCCGGGCGCCAGGCTGGCGATGAAAGTGGTGTTTCCGAACGCAAAAGGACTGTGGCCGGTTCACCGCGCCTGCGCAACACTAGCGAGTACACATCGGTATCCCGATGGATCCAAGCGAGGTGTTCGCCGTTGCCGGACCAGACAGGTTGTGTTTCGTCGCCGGCATCGTGGGTCAGTCGCCAGGATAGTCCGGTCGGCAGGTCGGTTTCCCACAAATCCAGACCCGTGTCGTCGCCAGCGGAGGCAAATACAAATCGTTCGCCGTCGGGATGCCAGCTGGGATCCTGGCTGTGCTCGGTGCGTGTGCCTGCGCGTGCTGACGACGACATCGCTAGGTCATAGATTCTGATCTCGCTGCCGGCATTAGATTCGGCGACATACAAAAGGGATTGGCCATCGGGTGACCAGCGGGGCCGTCGCAGCGACTGTTCGCTATTGGCAATGCGCTTTGCCTCGCCGCCCCCTGCAGGCAGGATCCAGATGTCGTCGTCCAGGTCCATTACGACCCTGCCATCTGAAGGCAGAACGTCGACTGAAAAATCATTACCTGCGGTCAGGATCTCGCTGGCGGCAATCGGCGCAGCCACACACAGGAGTAACGCCGACAATCCGCGCAGGTCAACTTGCACAGTCAATCTCCACGTTGACCGTGTCCTCGTCAATGATTGCGTAGCTGAGCTGCATCGGGCGGCAGCATACCTGGCAATCCTCAATATAAGACTGCGATTCCACCGACAGATCGATCAGCACCGTCAAGTTTTCCCCGCAAAACGGACAATCGATAGCTTCCTCGGCAACTGATCGCTGCATGATTCAGGGCTGTAACCGTTTGCCGCGCCACGGCGTGGTCGTATACGTGTGTTCCGAAGAACGAACAATCTCACGCTTCCATTGACCACGATCATGTATCCGGTCCTCGCCTTCAATCCAGAGTTCGATGGCCTGTGCCCAGAAGCGCATACCGCCCCAGTTCGCGGGTCTTGCGATGGTTGGCACGTGATCGTCCTGTAAACGGGTCGTGCCGTCGGCGAGACTCAGCCCGAGCGATTCGCCTCGCTCCCGAATCTGGATAACGAGTGCGTCTTTAGAGGCGATCGGTTTGCTTTGATCGCTTCCCCATGCGCCGAGCTGACTGCCCCAATACCGACTCGCAAAGTACGCATCGCTTTCCTCCGCTGGTGAGCGAACAACTTGTCCTTCGAAGCGTATCTGTCGGCCGATCGCGTCCCAGTGAAATAGTGCGGCTGACTGCGGACGTGCGGCCAGTTCCGTCGCCTTCCGCGATTCATAGTTGGTGTGGAAGACGAAGTAGCCCGGATCGGGTACAAATTGTTTACACAATACAACGCGCGCCGATGGCTGGCCGTCGTCGCCCACGGATACGATCGTGACGGCATTCGGGTTTCGTTGCGCCGCAGACGCCATCGCCTCCTTGAGCCAGGCGTCTGCCCAGTGCATCGGGTCATCAGGCAAATTGTCGGGGAGACGATTCAGTGTTTCGTCAGTAGCCAATTCGAACTCCGGTCATCCAGCAAGATTGCGTTTCTGGCGCGCCTGTGTTGCAGCGAGCTATTGTATCGTGACGATAGTACCGCCTTCCCGTCGCGGGTCGGCTGCCACTGTGAAATTTCCGTTGTCATTCAGCGCAGCGACGACACCACCGAAGTACATGCTCAGTTCGTCGTAGCACGTGACGTCCATTGCGATGTCCGGCAATTCGAGGCCTGGTTCAATAGCGATATCTCTTAACGTGCCGTCGATTTTAAGATGTAGACGCGGAAGGGCAACTGCCCGGTCAAGGTCCAGGTCGAGCTGTAGAAAGTTAACCAGGAACTGGTGTAATGCCGTTGTAATACGATCGGCGCCCGGGGAGCCCACCGCGAGCACCTTGTTAGCCGTTCGTGCGCAACTAGGTGCCATATTCGATGGCAGGCGTTTGCCAGCCGGTCCTGCGTTGAGGCCCTGGCGATTAAGCTCCAGTTCGCCGAGACAATTATTGAGCCATAGCCCGGTTTGGGCAGGCATTTCACCGGCCCCGTAGCCGGACGACGCTGTAATTGCGCAGGCGAGGCCATTGTCATCCACGGCCGATGTATGCACGGTCGATCCAGAGCTGTAGCGAGAGATCAGCTCGCCAGACCGGGCCAGTTCCAGCATCGTATATGCGGGTTCGCCGACATCTTCCGCTGTGTCGAGCGTTTGCATGCGACACGTCATAACGGCTTCCTGGGCACGGACCAGTCGCTCGAGATTCTCGTGCGTCCATCCATTGATTGGTTCCGTGCCGAAGCAGTGCAGCATGGCAGCAAGGTTAACGCCACCGATCGCCGGCAGCGGATTGGTCGCAAATCTCCAGTCGCCGACGTCAATGGACAATGCATCGCGGACATCAGGTGTATAAGCCCCCAGGTCGGCCATCGTCAGGCGACCTCCATTGTCCGTTACATGCCCGACCAGCTTCCTTGCGATCTCGCCTGCGTAAAAAACACGGTCTCCCTCCTCGGCAATTGCGGTCAGCGAATCGGCAAGATGCGGGACGACGATGTTCGCACCAGCGCCCACCAACTTGCCGTCATGATCGTGCAACGCGCAATGTCCGTCAGCACTTCTCCCGTAAATGACGTCGCCAGCGTAGCTCAGGTAATAGTGGCAAGCGGTCGGCAGCGGAAATCCATCACGAACAGCCCGAATCGTAGGGTGCAGCAATTCGCGCCAAGGCAGTCGGCCGTAGCGCTTCGAGGCCAGGTAAAGGGCTGCGAGTGTGCCGGGTGTTGCAACCGAGGACGCGCCGACGAGGGTTGTAATGCCGCCGCCATACTCGAGTGTTACGCTTTCTGCACGATCGGGTACAACTTCGGGCGAGCCGATGCCAGGTACAGCGACGTTACCGTCAATGGTGACCGGTGACTCGTCGGGATGCCAGATCGTGACAAATGCGCCACCCGCAAGTGCGCAAACGCCTGGTTGCGAGTTGATAGAACAGAAGGAGGCGGCAATGCCGCAATCGACGGCATT
>JAQWSV010000032.1 GCA_029243005.1 Woeseiaceae bacterium | reverse complement strand
ATGTCGGGGTAGAGGTTTGTGAAATGCCAAGGAAAATTTCATGAGGCAATTGATAATCGGATTCATTCATGAGCTGTCTATGCACTAATTTTGCAGCCATTCAATAGGGTCCCGTAGCTCAGCTGGATAGAGCATCTGCCTCCTAAGCAGAGGGTCGGGAGTTCAAATCTCTCCGGGGACACCAATAAAAACAAAGGGTTACGGTTTATTTAGCGTAACCCTTTGTTATATGGGTAGCATTTGGGTTAGCAATTTTTCCCGATTCCGCGCCAAGTCGCAGCGCACACAGCATCAGTGCCAATCTGTGATTAAATGCGGACATCATATTGCAAAGAGGTTATCTGATGAGCCTTCGATTTACTCTCCTTTGTCTCGTGATGCTGTCTGTACGCGTGGGGGCCCAATCGCCGGACGTTGGTGTCAACGGCGCACGCCTTAACGCAACAATGCAGCACATGCATACCTTTGGCGAAAACGCTGACGGTGGTTCAGACAGGGTCGCATACAGCATTCACAATCGTGTTGCACTTGAGTATCTGTCCGAATTAATGCGCGAAACCGGCCTGGTGCCCCGCTTCGACGTGGCCGGAAATCTGGTCGGCCACCGGACCGGCCGCATCGAAGGTCTGGCGCCAATCCTCGCGGGCTCGCATATCGACACAGTGCCGAACGGTGGTCATTACGATGGCATTGTCGGAGTGATGTCGGCAATCGAGGCTGCCAGAACTTTGAAAGAGAACGGCATAGAGCTCGATCATCCGCTCGAGGTCGTTGTCTGGAGCAACGAGGAAGGGGGCAAGACCGGTAGCCGCTCATGGGCCGGAACAGTGCAGGAACGCGAGCTCGATCTGCCGAGCCTGGGGGACAAAACACTTGGTGAAGGAATGGCTTATATCGGCGGAGAGCCGAAGAACCTGGCCCGGAATACGCGACGGCCGGGTGATGTTGCAGGCTACATCGAGCTACATGTCGAGCAAGGTGCCATCTTGGATCGCCAAGGCATCGCCATTGGTGTCGTAGAGGGAATCGTTGGCATTAAGCGCTGGTATATCACTGTGCGTGGCTTTGCTAACCATGCAGGTACAACGCCGATGGATCAGCGTCAGGATGCACTTTACGCAACGGCACTAATGCTCACCGAAATTCGGCGAATAATTACCGGAGAATCAGGTCGGCAGGTCGGCACAGTGGGGCGACTTGATGTCAACCCCGGTGCACCGAACGTGATTCCCGGCGAAGTGCTATTCAGCCTCGAGATCCGCGACCTCAGTATGGAAAAGGTCACTCGACTGTTTGTACAGATCGAGCGGTCTCTCAGTGATATTGCATTGATGAACGATGTCGAGGTTTCCTTCGACCAATACTATGAGTCACCTGAGACACCGACAGATATCGGCATCCAGAACCTGGTTCGTGAATCGGCCGCCGCACTCGGATTGAGTTCGTTCGACATGCCCAGCGGTGCAGGCCACGATGGCCAAAGCATGAAGGGTATTGCTCCGCTCGGCATGATATTCGTGCCAAGTAAAGACGGTGTCAGTCACGCGCCAACGGAATTCACAAGTGAGGAACAGATCATCAACGGCGCCAATGTGCTGTTGCGAACAATTATCGGTATGGATCAGTTACTGAAATAAAAGCGGTGCTCCGTGCGCCCGCGAAATACTAGTTTGCGCGCCAGATCTCCCGAAGGTCGACAATTGCGCTGACAAGGTGTTCCAATCGGCGATGAGAAAGCCGTGTTCTGGTATCGTTTGTCTGCCAACTAGGGCAACACCGTCGCGCAGAATAACCTGGGGGCCATGTATTACAGCGGGGAAGGCGCCGAAGTGCGAGAATCGGAAGCCTACAAGTGGTTTTATAATACGGGCGAACTTGGCAATGAAGATGCTAGGGAAATCTTGAGTTGGCAGCGAAAGGCATGAAGCGCGGTGAGATCAATCAGGAGCGCTGCCTGGCGAAGCGGTGGCTGAAGGAATCCAAGTACTGATCGGTATTAAAGGGCGGACATGCAGGTAATGTTCTAGTGGGAATTGATACACGTACTATCGAATATCGTGATTGCGGCGAGGTCTTCGAGGCTTACATGGCGTGGGATGATTCGAGTCGGGACGCCCGGCCTGCCGTCCTTATTTCGCATGCCTGGACTGGTCGCGGGGAGCAAGAGGAGCACCGCGCAGAACAGCTGGCAGAGCTCGGTTACGTTGGGTTTGCGCTTGATCTTTATGGCAAAGGTAAGCGAGGCACGAGTAAGGAAGAAAACGCAGCCCTGATGCAGCCCTTGCTCGACGACCGTGCGGTGTTGCAGCGGCGCATGAATCTGGCGCTCGACGTTTGCCGGAAACAAAAAGTAGTTGACGCCAATCGGGTGGCGGCCATTGGCTTCTGTTTCGGCGGTTTGTGCGTTCTTGATCTTGCGCGTACTGGTGCGGAGGTTGCCGGGGTTGCCAGTTTTCATGGCCTGTTCAGTCCGCCTGGCAATACGGAAGGCAGACAGATATCGGCCAAGGTCCTAGTCTTCCATGGCTGGGATGATCCCATGGCCAAACCCGATCAGGTACTTGCACTTGCCGAAGAGCTTTCAACGGTGGGGGCAGATTGGCAAATTCATGCCTATGGCAATACCGTGCACGCTTTCACCAATCCGGCCGCGGACGATCCAGATTTTGGCACTGTCTATGATGCGGACGCCGACCGCCGGTCATGGCAGAGTCTGCAGCTTTTCCTGGCTGAAATTTTCTGACGCACAGCTGGTCCCGGTATACAAGCAATGTCTATCATAGGGGCGGTTCAATGAGGTACGCAATGAATCACTTCAATTACAAGATCGCAGGTCTAATGGCCTGTGCAACTATGATTGTGGCGTGCAGCCAGGAGCCGGTTGAGGAGACCGCACCGGGTTTTGCAGCTGAGTCATCGGCCGAAGAGATCGCCACAGCAGCAATCACGTCAGACCTGATGCGCGGTATTGTTAGGGAAATATCGGACGACAAGTATGAAGGACGTGGGCCGGGTTCGCGCGGCGATGTCGCAGCACGTGAGTTCTTGATCGGGGAAATGCAATCACTCGGTCTCGAGCCTGGTGCGGCGAACGGTAGTTGGGAGCAGACTTTCGAGCTGGTGGGTATAACGGCAGACCAGCCGCCAGAGTGGACTTTCGTGAATGATACGGGCGCGATGACGCTCAAGCAGTGGGACGATTTTATCGTTTCGAGCGGCGTGCAGTCGAACCGGGCTGAAGTCACCAGTGCCGAGGTGGTTTTTGTGGGTTATGCCATCGAGGCACCCGAGTACCACTGGAACGACTTCAAGGATCATGACCTGGACGGAAAAATCCTCATGATTATGAATAATGATCCCGACTGGGATCCGGACCTGTTCGCTGGAGAAACCCGGCTATGGTACGGCCGCTGGGACT
>JAQWSV010000030.1 GCA_029243005.1 Woeseiaceae bacterium | reverse complement strand
GTACGCTCCAGATTCTGACGAGACTTGGGACGGTTTGAACCGATTTCGATGAACCCCTCGCAGCGACTGCTGAGTTCGACCTGGCTCCTGTGGGCCGTGCTCATGATACCCGCGTTGTGGATGTTAAACGCGTGGCGCGTCGGCGATCTGTTTTATGGTGAAGTTCTGCACCTGTCCGGAGAGTGGTCTGCGCGACTGATGATGGTGACCATGGCCATCACGCCATTTCGGCTGATGTTTCCGAATGCGCACTGGCCCAACTGGTTGCTGCACAGGCGCCGCCATTTCGGCCTGGCTGCTTTTATATTCGCACTTGTGCACACTGTCGTGTACATCGACCGCAAAAGAGATCTGTCGCTCATCTTGGAAGAGGGGGCGACGTTTGCGATATGGACAGGATGGATCGCGTTTGTGCTGTTCGCGGTATTGGCGATCACCAGCAACGATGTGTCTGTAAGGGTGTTGCAGCGGACCTGGAAGAAGATGCATCGCTACATATATCTCGCTGCACTCTTGGTGTTTGCCCATTGGATATTTGCGGCATTCGATTTCATACTTGGACTGATTCACTTGGTTATCTTGTTGAGTCTCGAGACATACCGTTTGTGGAAACGCGGGAAACTGGAGAATTATGCGAGATGAGAAAATAGCGGCCAGACGACTGTCCGATTGTCACAACGTGACTGACCTGCGCAAGCTGGCGAAAAAAACTTGCCTTGGCCTATCTTTACTTACATGGATGGCGGCGCCGACGATGAAGTGACGCTGTGGCGCAATACATCAGCGTTCGACGACTACGAATTGCTGCCTACGCAGCTTTCCGATATCAGCGATATCGACATGGAGACCGAAGTGCTCGGCGCCAATGTCTGTAGTATCGGCCGCGGTTATCTGTTCGGATTGGCGGCTGATGGCGAGAGAGGGATCCTGCATGCACTGCGTCTGCTCAAGGGCGAGGTCGAGCGGACTTTAGCACTGGCTGGTTGCAATTAAGTGCAAAAACTCGGCCCTAATTATGTGCGAAAACGCTGAATTTCGACTAAATAGTGGGTTTTGCCTAAGAAACAATGAGTTGAAGGCGAGAAATTATGGGTCTCCGGGCGCGATTCCGAGTAATATGTCCTTAGTTAGTGGAGAGTGCACCGAATTAATCGCCGGTTGCCGCCGGTGGCTTTTTTTAGAGGTAGATTATGACAGGCGAAAGAATCAGTGGAACCATCAAGTGGTTCAACGACGACAAAGGGTTTGGGTTCATTGAGCGCGAGGGTGGACAGGATGTTTTTGTTCATCACAGCGCTATCCAGATGGAAGGATTCAAAACCCTCAAGGAAGGACAAAAGGTGTCCATGGAAGTGACACAGGGCGAGAAAGGCCCACAGGCGGAAAACGTAGTCGCTGAATAACGGGAGAATCCGGCTGACGAAGGACGTACCGACTCAGTCAGCCAACCATGGCGGTCTGGCATCTCGGGGAGACCGGTCAGGCGAATCGGAAATCGGCTGCCATTGAGCTTCGCGATGTTTATGAAAAGTGTTGCGCGGGCGCCCGTGCGCCTCATATCTCTCGTGGTCACCGTACTCATCGTGGCGGGATGTGATCAATCGGATGATACCCCCCCTTCCATCGTCACCGGTCCGCCTGCCTATGTAGGGTCTCAGGCTTGCAGCACCTGCCACCTGGCGGAATTCGAACGCTGGCAGGGCTCTCACCATGCGCTGGCAATGCAGGCGGCCAATGCCAACACGGTGCTTGGCGACTTTTCGGGTACGGAAATCGAGCATTTCGGACAGTTCAGCGCGTTCTATGAGGACAACGGTAACTACTACGTCCGCACCGACAATGCCGAGGGCGAGTTAGAGGACTTCCCCGTTCGCTACACGTTCGGAGTCATGCCGTTGCAGCAGTACCTCGTGGAATTTCCGGGTGGTCGTTTGCAGACCTTGCCGCTGGCGTGGGATAGCCGGCCTCCCGATTCAGGTGGTCAGCGCTGGTTTCATATCTATCCGGACGAAGCGATCGTGTCGGACGATCCACTGCACTGGACCGGGCGCGAGCAGAACTGGAACTACATGTGCGCCGAGTGCCATTCGACCAACCTGCAAAAGAATTACGATGTCGTCACGGACAGCTTCAATACGACCTGGTCGGAAATCAATGTCGGTTGCGAGGGATGCCATGGTCCGGCATCCACGCACATTGCGCAGACTGAATCGGGGAACTTCAACAGTCGCCACGGATTTCGGTCGGATCTCGACGATGCAGAACGTGCCGTCTGGATGATGAATGCTGACACCGGGATCGCCACGCGCAGTGAGGTTCGATTGCGTCCGCCGATGCAGCCGGAAGCGTGCGGCCGCTGCCATTCGCGCCGCGGGGTTGCGTCCAGCGAATACGCATTCGGTGGCCCGCTCATGGACTCCCACCAAGTGTCGCTCTTGGACGATCCGCTCTATTTCGCAGACGGCCAGATCCGCGAGGAGGTCTATGTCTATGGTTCATTCCTGCAGAGCCGCATGTATCAGGCGGGTGTGAGCTGTGGGGATTGCCATGAACCGCATAGCGCCGAATTGCGGACCGGCAGCGTACCGAGTGACATTTGCACGACCTGTCACCTGCCGGAAAAGTTTGCGACTGAGGACCACCACCGGCACCCTGGCCACGAGCCCGCCTGCGTGGACTGCCACATGACCTCGCGCGACTTTATGGTCGTCGACGGTCGGCGGGATCATAGCTTCCGGATTCCGCGGCCCGATATCAGTGCGGCAGTCAGGTCGCCGGATGCCTGTTCCGGGTGTCATGCGGATCGTGAAGCGAGTTGGATTGCAGCGTCATTCTCCGATCTTTTCGGCGACGATCACCCGCCACATTACGGAACCGCAATTCATGCCGCACGCACCGGTGGCGGCAACACGCCGCTGCTGGCGGCGATCGGTAACCTGAACTTCCCTGGTATAGCACGCGCGACGGCATTGAGTCTTCTGCGGCCGCCGTATTCAGAGCGTGTAGCAGAAACCATCCAGGCAGCGAAGAGCAGTGGCGATCCCTTGCTCAGGCTCGGCGCGCTGCGCGCAATGCCAGGGCTTCAACAGGAGTTATGGTTGCAGTGGGCGACCGAGCTTCTCGATGATCCGGTCCGGGCGTTGCGTATCGAGGCGGCGCGACAACTATCACCGATGCGCGGACAGATCCATGTGCGCGCGGAGCCGAGCTTAGCCCGTGCCGAAGCTGAGTTGCTAGACGCCATCAATGCAATCGCCGAACGGCCTGAAGCACAGATCAATCTGGGTAACCTGCTGGCCGAATCCGGCGACGCCGGACGAAGTGAGGCCGCTTTCCGTCGGGCCATGCAAATGGATCCCCTGGCGCCGGCGCCTCGTGCAAACCTCGCCGATCTCTATAGCCGGATGGGCAGGGATGCTGATGCTGAGGCGCTTCTTCGCGCAGGACTGGAATTACGGCCCGATGACGGTACTTTCCGACACGCGTTGGGACTGTTGCTGGTGCGTCAGCAGCGATACGACGAGGCGCTGGATGAGCTTCGACTTGCCGCCGAACAGCAGACGCATAATGTACGGTTTGCCTATGTCTACGCGGTGGCAATGAACTCGATGGGTAGGCAGCAGGCGGCCGTCGACTATCTAGCAGCCGTGCGGCAGGACTTCCCCGGTGAGTTCGATATCAGCTGGGCGCTCGCAACGATGTTACGTGACCTAGGTCGAAACAAGGACGCGCGGCAGGTTGCGACGGAACTGGCAGAAATTTATCCGGGTGTACAACCAGTTCAAAACCTGCTGATGGCGTTGTAATCTTCGTCCCGGCCACTCGTCAAAAAGAACAAAGAGGGACTCCATTGAAACTCCGTGTACTGGATAATTCCATCCGGCTGCGCCTGACGCGCTCCGAAGTCGACGTCGTCAAGGACGGCGGGCTAGTTCGTGGCCGGGTTCGTTTCGCGGGGAGCAATAACTTCGACTACGTGCTGGAAAGCTCTCCTGCGACGTTAAAACCCGAAGCACACATTTCGAACAATGTGCTGATAGTGCGATTACCGGAGATGGACGTGAAGCAATGGGCGTCGTCGGAACAGGTGTCGATCCGGTCAGCGCAGCCTCTGGATGACGATGATCAATTGACGATCCTCGTCGAAAAGGACTTTCAATGCCTCGCGCCGCGGGAAGGGGAGGACGAAAGAGATATGTTTCCGCACCCCGACGCGGATTCGACGACCTGTTGATGCCGGGTCGATGCTAGCTCTACGTACAAGACTATGTCATTAGCGGCGGCGACATCATCAATGTGGCGGGTGAGTATTACGGCGACCTTACCAATGATGAGATCTGGGGTCGTATCCTCGGGATCGGACCGCGTCTGCCCAGCATCTTTAAGAAATCTGCGGCGTTCGACCGGCCGACAAACGTCATTGCAGATCAGCAGGCAGAGGCCATTATCGAAGCCGGCTAAAGGTCCTGCGGCAGTACATAGCCGTATTCACGTCGTTTCACACGCCAGAGGCCCAGGAGTTCGGCAAAGATTTCCGGTTCTTCGTTCCGGAGATTGATGGTCTCACCCGGATCGGAGGCCAGGTCGTAAAGTTCGAACTTGGACTCGTCAAACGGCGCAAACGTTGTCACGATCTTCCAGTTACCTTTGCGGACCATCGCTTGGCCACGATGCAGCAGCACCGTGACGTAGTCGTCGTCATGAACCTGTGATGCTGTGCCAGCGAGAAACGGACCCATGCTTTCACCAATCATCGGGTGTACCGAGCCATCATCGGGATACTTGGCACCAGCTGCTTCTATCAGGGTTGGCGCAATATCCATGACAGTCACGTACGCCGGGTCGATGTCACCACTGCGACTGACACCGGCACCGCTCACAATCATCGGCGCGACGATGCCGCCTTCCAGCATGAAGCTCTTGCGCCAGCGGAACGGCGCAGAGCCTGCTTCCGCCCACTGCGCTCCGTAGGAGGCAAATGATCTGGCAGTACCGATGTTTTCGAGTGAATTGTCGAAATTCGCGCGAAGGTGTGCGGTGTAGCCGTTGTAAGGGTAGGCGTTATAGAAGTCTTCCGCTGCGGCGCCGTTATCTCCCATGAATATAATCAGCGTATTGTCATAAAGGTCATTGTCTTTCAGGTAATGAATGAGCCGCCCGACGTGATCGTCGAAGTTGTCGATCATGGACGCGTAGATTTCCATCATTCGCGACTCGATTTTCTGTTGATCGGGAGAAAGGTCTTCCCAGGGTGTGATAACCCTGTTTCTGGGTGGCAGGCTGGAGTCGAGCGGAATGATGCCGGCTTCTTTCAGGGACTCGAATCGACGTTCCCGAAGTGCGTCATAGCCATCGTCATAGTGGCCACGATAAAGATCCAGGTACTCATCGGGTACCTGCAGAGGCCAGTGTGGCGTCGTGTAGGCGGCATAAACGAAAAATGGCTTGCTGGTCTCCTTGTCGGTTTCAATAAACTCGATGATCTTGTTGGTGTAGAAGTCGGTCGAGTACTCGCCATCGGGATAACGTGTCGTTACCCCGTTTTCCCTGAAGTGTGAGAATTCGGTCTGGAACCCAACGTTATCGAAGTGTGTAGCGCCTCCCTGCATCATGGTAAACGTGCGCTTGAAACCTGATGCGAACGGGCTCTGATGATCAGCCGTGCCAAGATGCCATTTGCCGATCATGTAGGTGTTGTAGCCAGAGTCTCGCAATACGCGCTGCAAAGGCGCAACGCGATTAGACAGGCTCGCTTCGTAGCCGGGCACGGGAACCCCGCCCAGCCCGAAACGATGCTGGCTGGCCACGCCAGCAATAGCATTGTTGTTACCAGTCAGCAGCATCGCACGGGTCGGTGCGCACATAGGCGAGGTGTGGAATTGAGTAAACAGTGCGCCGTTTTTCGCAAGCCGGTCGATATTCGGCGTTTCGATTTCACTACCGTAGACACCCAGGTCGGCATAGCCGAGATCATCGGCTACGATCAGCAGGATATTCGGATGTTCAGAAGCAGTTGCGGTGCCCGCAACAGTGGACAGCCAGATCGAAAGCAGGGCAATCAGCATGCGAATCAGCATCAGGAGTGGCTCCCTTGGTGTCATTAACACTCTACCGCCATTGTCGATCGGGCAGCAATCATTTTGCGTATCGGGGGTAATAAATCTAGTCGAACCGCTCTTCGACATCATGCAGAACCTGGTAACAGTCGAGTACCTGCGCAACTGAGGCATTTGGCTCGTATCCTTCTGCGATGGCAGCGAAGAACTCGCGATCCTGTAATTCGATACCGTTCATCGAGACGTCGACTTCGGAGACGTCGATGGTGTTTTCGTAGCCGTCGACCAGGTCGTCGTAGCGCGCGATATATGTGCCGTTGTCACAGATATAGCGGAAGTACGTACCGAGCGGCCCGTCATTGTTGAATGACAAAGAAATCGTACAGATTTTACCTGATACGGTTTTCATCTGAATCGACATATCCATCGCGATACCGAGCTCCGGGTGATGCGGTCCTTCCATGCCGTGAACGGCGATGATTTTTTCTCTCGCTTGGTACTGAAAAAGATCGACGCTGTGTGCGGCATGGTGCCAGAGGAGGTGATCGGTCCAGGAACGGGGTTCACCGGCCGCATTGATATTTTTGCGGCGAAAGAAATAGGTTTGTATGTCCATCTGCTGGATGTTTATTTCGCCTGCCCCGATCTTGTTGTGTATCCACTGGTGCGACGGATTGAAGCGGCGCGTGTGTCCACACATCGCGACAAGGCCCGTTTCCTCCTGTTTGGCGACGATCGCTTTTGCATCAGCCAGCGAATCCGCCAGGGGAATTTCTACCTGTACATGCTTGCCGGAATCCATACACTGAATGGCCTGGCTCGCATGAATCTGTGTCGGTGTACAGAGAATGGCAGCGTCGACGCCAGGCTGCTCGAGCGCCTCCGCGAGATCCGTCGTTGCGTGTGTTATGCCATAGTCTTCGGCGACCTGCCGCGTCGATTCAATTTCCCTACCGACGACAGACACGCACTCAACACCATCGATCTTCCTGATGCCATCCAGGTGTTTCTTGCCAAATGCGCCGGCCCCGGCCAGTACGACTTTCATTCAGTTTTTCCTTATTTCATGTTTTCCAAGATGAGATGTCCGACGGCCGTATTGGATGCCGGTACGTGATAGAAGCGATGCAACTCGTTGACTTCGTCGTCGAGCGCGCCGCGCATGATGAGCCACATGACCAGTTCAATGCCCT